>NZ_JBPOFP010000012.1:0-70401 GCF_051252315.1 Paraglaciecola sp.
AATCAATAAAGTCCACTTGTCACCAATAATATCTAACGCATTGGCTATTGGGCAGGGGGAGCGCATTTTTTCTGATACTAATAAATGATTAGGCATAGTGTTTAATCCTGTTTGTTACATAACCTGAATTCGGGATAAGCCGAGCCTCTCGATAACGCTCTTTTTTTGCCTAGCGGCGTTGGATTGTCTAGCAATAACACGTTATTACGTACGAAAATTCGCCTTGCTATACACGAAAATTTTCGTCATCGAGTCATCCTAACCCCAACCATAACTAGAGTAATATTTTTAAGCGATTGAATTCTTTTTAAAACTCAATTTAAAACGACACTCATTATCCCGAGTTCAGGTTACATAGTAATCTAAAAATATAGTGACTTGCAATTTTAAAGTTACTTATTTATAGTGACTTTAAATTTTAAAGTCACTATAAGAAAAAGGATATATTTTCTATGAACGAACCGATTTTCACTTTCTCCCTGATTATTTTAGAAGTCATATTTTCAGGCATATTGTTAACAACACTTTTAAGGGCAGGGTTAAGTAAAGCCATAGCGAGGGTCTGCGCTTTTATATTTGCCCTTTGGTTAATCGCAATCTATTTAGTCCTGAGCCGTGAAGGTTTCTCTGTAATGGGAGTGCAACAAGTCAGTTTTACTCTGGCGATTGTTATCCCTGTAGCCTTGGGGTATGTCGTATCCGTTAACAATCAAAGCTTACGTCAGGCAATAAGTCGTTTTTCCATAAATGAGTTTTTATTTTTACAGTATTGGCGCTCTGTATTTGGTGTGATGTTCTTTTTTACCGCTGAACTACCTATGTGGTTTAAATACCTTGGTGGTATAGGTGATATCGCTGCGGGCATCGGTGCTTTCTTGGCCCACCAAGCATTGCGTAAAGGAAAAATAAATGAACGCCAAGCGATTATTCGCGGTAATGCCGCTGGGATATTAGATTTTATCCTGGTATTGGGTTTTGGCGCGGGAGTGGTGCTCCAACATCAATCTGCAGATATTATGTTTAACCTTATCCCGTTATATGTGGTCCCTTTGTTTATACTACTGCATATTTTTTCATTGCAGCGTTTGGCCGTTTTGCCAAGCTCTAGGTATTGATGTTTTAGTGGTTGGGGAAACCTAAAAGTAGAAAAATTTAAAAAATAGGTGGATTTTGTGACTGCGGCGCATTATTTTACCTAACAAATTTATTGCCTACGATCGGGCGTTTTACACTTAAGGATATAAAGTGAAGAAAGTTTTATTAGTACCATTAATGTTTTTTACATTGTCAGCGCCAACTTTGGCTAATGAATCGCCAATTGATAAATTGTTTAAAGTGATGTCGATGGAAAAACAAATGGAAGGTGGTTTTGAGGCTATGTTGCCTATGATAGAGCAGATGACCGCAAAACTTAAATTGGATGGTGCTGCTAAGGAAGAGTTGAAGGGGATTTTTCGGGCTTGGTTTACTGAAGATCTAGATCGCTCAAAGATTACCAATGAAATTAAAAAACATTATTCAGAGTCTTTTAGTGACGAGGAAATTACTGAAATTACCAAGTTTTATCAAACACCTGTAGGTCAAAAGTTTCTAGAAAAATCGACTCAGCTAATGAAACTAGGTGCACAAATAGGCATGCAAGAAGCGCAAGCTAAACAAGCTCAACTTATGCAAAGACTTTCACCATTCATGATGAAACATGGTGTTAATAAGCCATAAAAAAATGGGTTAATTTAAATGACGTAAACCTATTGAACAGAGCCCATATTTTTTATGGGCTTTTTTTGGGGGGAATAGTTTATTAATCCAGAGTTACGTGTATTCAGAGGTAAGCGCGTTTATTCTATTTTAGAGCTGAGTCGCTTTACTTCATTTAACAATAAAGGCACTGCTGGCTGAATAATGCCGTGGCCATAACCATCAAGCTCCATAATTCTAGTATCTTTGTGGCCATCTACTCGCATCATACGCATCATGTAAGCATTTTCTTCGTACCTGCCAAGTAATTCTAATTCTCTATCACCTGTAATCAACAAAAGGGGAGGGGCATCTTTACGCACATGATATAGCGGCGCCAAGTTGTCAACGACGGCTTGTGTACCTTCGATACCACGTTCTTTGCGCACGGTAAAATGAGTAATGGTGTGGCCACTAAAAGGTATTAATCCAGCTAATTGATTGGCGTCTATCTGATGGGCAGCTAAATAAGATTTGTCTAAACCCACCATGCTAGCCAAATAACCGCCTGCAGAGTGGCCAGACAGAAATATTTTGTTTTTGTCTCCCCCATAACTTTCAATATTCTGAAACACCCAGGCGACTGCCGCAGCTGAATCCTGTATATAAACAGGTGCTTTAACTTTAGGATATAAGCGATAATTCACCGAGATAATGGCGATGTCTTGTTCTAATAACCCTTTAGGGAAATGTTTTCCACCACCGGTTAAGCCACCACCATGAAACCAGACGACAGTAGCAAAACTTTGAGTATTTTTAGGGTAATAAATATCTAACTTACAACGACTTTTTAAGTATTCGTTACTTCGAGTTGTAGCTTCATCGTAATAAGCAATATCACTTTGGGTGACATATTGTTTGTCATTTGCTTGCGCTAAACCGGTGATTAAAAATACCAATATAAATAGTGGTAACTTAAGGTGCCAAATCGATTGTTCACAACGCATAATTCTTCCGTTTAACTAAAGTGCAACAAGCCTTAATATAACGTAGAGAAATAAACTTTGCTTGGGGTTAGAGAGGTTAAAATTTTCTTTGGTAAGTTAGATTTATATTTCGCCCTCTATCTACTACTCCGCCTATTATGTCTGCCCTAGATGCAGTCCCATAATAGGTTTGATCAAATACATTCGATACACCTACTTTGACATTGGATTTTTGCGTTAGGCTCCACTGGGCATGTATTTCAAAACAGGTGCGTGGCTTAAGCACAGAATAAGAAATGATAGAGGCATCTGCGTCTAATTTTTTTGATTGATGATGCGCCAATAACGAATACGCTACATTGTCTGCACTATAACTGAGTATTATGTTGGCGGCTGTTTTTGAGTCCGTATAAAACTCCTCATCGTAATCCGCTAGCGTCATTAGGTTAAACTTAACTTGCCATTGTTCATTAAAAGTATGGGCTAATTCTAGCTCTACACCCGTTGAGCTTCCTGTTCCATCGTTAGTAAATTGAATAGGTGTGGTTTGTAGTTGACGAACTCCGTCGTCTACTTCGTTATAAAACACGTCGATAGAAAATAGAGTGTTATTGGCACTGTATTGCCAGATAAGGTCGAAGGTAGAGAATATTTCAGGTTGAAGATTAGGGTTAGCTGTAAATGCATTACTATTCATTACGCCTGTTTCTAAGCGGTTGGGAGCTCTAAAGGAGTTTCCATATAACACTTTGACAACCTGTTGTGGGTTTACTTGCCAATTTATTCCGATCCTTGGACTGAAATGAGTACCAAAATCATTATAGTTGTCTTGTCTTACGCCCAATATATATTCAATGTTTTCAAACAAGGTATTCTGATATTGAAAAAATACCCCTTTAACTTTTCGTCCCGTTGTTAATGCTTGAGGTAAATATAAATTCAGCGCCCCACTAGTATTTGCATCTGTATTAGTTAGCTTTGGTTGCCGGTATTCTATCCCAATTAAAATGTTCTCTTGTGTCGACACTGAATAACTAGCACTTATTTCAAACCCTTGATCTTGTTCAAGTACTTGCCCTGTAATATAGGTTTCAATAGGCGTTGGAGCAATTTTACCTGTGACTTCATATTTGTGTTTTGACATAAATAACTGAGTTTTTATTTTCCAGTGATCAAACATAACGGTTTGGTGTTTTAATCTAATAAACTCTTGAGTCATGGATAGATAATTATTGGGGTTTGATACAAATCCCACCGCATAAAATTGTTCACTTTGGTTTTTTTGGTGACTAATGTTCAGTTCAATATTTTTCCAGCTGCCTTTAATGTAGAAAAGGTTAGACTGAAAAGGATCTCTGGTATCTTCTAACTGAGTGGTAAAGGGATCGTAAATTTTTACTTCTTCGCCATGATATGTATCGACCGAGGCGAAAGCTGAAATATAACCTTCTTCTAATAAGTGGTTGAATTGTCCATTTATCCTGGCACCACCGTGTTGACTAATAGAAACACTCGTTTCGTTTTGTATGGCTGTAACTATGTTTATGACCCCAGCATAAGCATTTGAACCATACAAAGCAGAGCCTGCTCCTTTAATCACTTCAACACGTTCGACGTGATTTAGAGGAAACTTAGCAAGTAAATGTGTTGCCCCTCCTGTCCAGTCATCATTTAAGCGTTGGCCATCGACTAGTACCAGAATTTCTCTAGCGGAACTGTTCGCTTTTAAACTGCGACTAGAAATAGTTTGACCAAAAGAGCTGACATCAGAACGCTGAACTTGGTAACCCGAAACATAATTAAGTAACGAGCTTAGATCGGAGAATCCATATAAATTAATTTGCTTTTTGGTAATGACAGTAACAGCAGCGGGTACTTTTTGTAGTGTTGAACGTTGTAAGGTAGCCCCTGTAATTTCGACCGATAATAATTCAGCTAAAGAAAGATCAAACAAGCTCATTTGAGCAGGAATGTTTGATGCAAGCGCAGAATTCATGCAAATAAAAAAAGTGACACCAAACAGTTTATGTTGAAAAGAGTTCTTCATAAAAAATACAATTTGCTTGTTATAAGCAAAGTGTAGACTATTTTTCTGACTGATGATTCTTATCAATATTTCTCTTTTTAACCACACAAAAAGAAGAGGTAATAAACGTCAAGACTAGTGCCTCTGCCAACCAAGGGTATTGACTCACTAGAATTATTACGTGGGCTAAATTGATATGGTGTAAAGCTCATAGTATGAATAAAGCCACTGAGGCTTTATTCATACAAAGTGTCTATTAAGACCCCGCTTTTAAGGTGATAGTGATTGCATCGTTAGCTGACAATGTCACTTTTTCCTTTAGATTGATGGTGACTTTATTGCTAGATTGCTCAATCTGGTAGTCAAGTTCTTGACCATTGAAACTGAACGATGAAGTTTCAAGCTTTGCTGGAAATTCAAAGGCAAGTTGCTTAAGTGTTAAAGAACCATACTTCAATTCAATAGTTTCAATCTGCTGATTGGTTGTTTGAATTTGAGCAAAGCTGCCCCAACCTTGGGCCACAGTAAAGGCTGATTTAAAATTATCTTTGGTGATTTTAGGTGCAAAGGCTAAGTAGCCTTTCGGGCCATGATATTCATAACCACTCACCGCGGTAAAATGTCCGTAACTGGCCATCGAGCGGGCATAATGCCCTCCCCATTCAACTTCACACCAAGGATTACGTTTTTCACCATGATAGCGGTCATTATGCATATACCAAATATGGGCCAATGATTGATATGGCATGTCGTGCCACATCATAAGCGATGTGGCCGCGTACTCGTAACCGTTCTGACTTTCATTATTGTAGGCGGCAAAACGTTGGTTACCTTTGCCTAATACATCTTGTCCTCCGTTTGGCCAAGTGCAGGCTAACATACCACCTTCTCCGGGCATGGCATACCAACGGCCAGCGGTAAACTTCTCTCTAAATGGGCCCACGTCAGTAGTGAAGTTATAGCGCCACATAGATTCAAGTGCCGTTTTTACTTTATTCGAATCTAATATCTCTCCTAACCCAACATGATAAGCCCAGCTTTGCCCTAATAATTGGCTGTATTCCAAGCCACTATAAGTGCCTGGTGATTCAGGATGTTCAGGATCTGCTTCATGAATAAAGTACTCTCCATTGAACAAGTTATTTTCAATATAATCACGGCCTTTATTGGCTAATGTCAAACAAAACTCTGCGTATTCATGATCGCCCACTTCTTTGGCCATTTCAGCTGTTGCCCGCAAAGCGGCGGTATAATGCAAACTAAGCCAGGTGACTTTTCCGTACCAGATACCGTCTAAGGTATTATGTTGCGGCCCGGTCAATATGCCATCATGGTCTGCATCATTATGGGCGGTTAAGCCTTGCATGGCTTTTTTAACACCAGGGTAAACACGCTGTAAAAAGGCATCGTTTTTTGACATTTGATGTGACATAAAGGTCCGTAAAATTACACCTGCCTGGCCATCAACAGCCTCTTCAAGTTTATCGGCTAACCAACGATAGCGGATCATGCCGTTGTCATTTAACGACCCACCTTTTGATACGGGGACATAATCTACTTGTTCCCGAAGACTTTTCTCTAAGCGCGGAAACAAGCGACCCATTGCTTTGGCATAACCCCAAACATGAGTAACCGTGCCCGACCCCTGATTATTCCCCTCAGTGCCATAAAATAAAAAGTCATCAATGATAGTAGAGGTAGTACTGGCTAATATAGATGCGTTTAAAAATGTTCTGTCTAAAAACCAATAGGGTAAAGTGGAGTCATACCAAGTATCACGCCATTGTCGTGTTTGGCTGCTCAGTTGAGCGTAATTTTTTAGAATATGATCGGCTACATCGGCCGAATCTTTATACATACGGGCGTAAGTGTTTTCGCTTTTCTTCATCAACACTTTTTTATCGGCCATATTGTATGGCAGGAGATGTACTTTGTGAGTGTTTTTAAAATGCCAAGATAAAATAAAGCTGGCCGTTTTCTGCTCACCGGGCTGTATAGTAAATGCTTGTGACAAGGTACTGGTCAATTGTGTTTTAGTCTGTAAATCAACTTCTTGGTAGGCTTTATCAACAGAGACTTCTCCTCCAAAAGCCGTTAGAGACAATGTACCGTAGTCTAATAAGTCTTTGATTTGGGTTTGACCTTGACTAAGTTCAGCACTGTAAGTAATACGAGCGGCTTCGTTATTGATTATCTCGGCTTGGTTTTTAAGCTTACCGGCTATGTTTAACTTGTTAGAGCTTAAACGTGATTGATGTAAAATCGTGTTTTCTAACCAGCCATTCAGTTCAACTTCAATCGGTTTATCCGAAGTGTTACTTAACGTGTAGTTAAGTACGGTAGCTGGATACATTGATTTTTCTAATGCGAGTGGCACAAACGGCGAAAAAGCTTCTAAATCAATATCAACAGGTAAATCCTGAGCGCGATAACTAACTTCGCCAATAGGGTATTGGCCTAAAAAGGTAATGTCATCAAAACCATCACGATTCAGTGTTTTTTCAACCCACTCCCCATTTTGTTTAACGCGCACAGCAAAGCCTTGTTCGGGTGTATAAACGCCTTTTTGATTAGCGTCACTTCGATTATAAGGAAACTCATAAGCCTCTTCTCCTTTGTGGGAGCCGTGATAATAGTTAAGCCCGAAAATATCCCAAAACCAAAGTTGTCCATCGCCCCCGAGATACAATTGACCTGCACCTATACCACCGATAGGCATGCCAATGTATTCAAAATTTGATGAGTTTTGTTTGTTATATGTGAGTGGCTCCCCCCGTTTGGTTAACACCTGAGGAAAAGAAGCCGGGAAATTTTTAACGGTTTCGGTTTTTCCATTAGGATCTAAGGTTAACTGCGTCATAATTTGGTCGTTAGTTTGTGCCGGTATCAAAAGGTTTGTGTCTTTTTTTTGGCAAGCACTTACCCCCAGTAAAATGACTAAACCTCCAAAGAGGTGAGATACATTGGTGCGCATCTTTGTTAATCCTTATTATATTTTCGTATAGTATTAATACAGGTGAGCTTATTGTTTACCAAAGAAATATCACTCACAAATTTAATTTGTAATGATGTGTCGCAATTTAACAAAGCACCATAACCCACAGGTAAGTCATGGCGGTTTTCGTTATTTTAAGTATGTGTTTGAGGAATAGGGGAGATCATGAAAAAGGTTGTATTTTTAAGTGGAACATATTCAAGCGCTAGATCATTGTACAGCGTTTTAATGACGTAAATATTAGTTGATATAACTATTTACCCCAGTAATTTCGTGATGGCTTCATCCATGGCGTTTGCCCAAACCCAATATTGCTCACTGGTTAAATGGAGATAATCGGGCATGACTGTATCTAGTACCATGCCATCTTCAGTTAAAAACTCTTGGCCTATATCTAACCAAAATATTCGTTGTTCATCGGCAAAGGTTTGGGTCATGGCGTTGGCTGCATTGACACGTTTACGCATGGGGGCGTGAAGGCTTTTGCTGCGAGGGAAGGTGGCTAATAACAATATTTTACTAGTAGGCAGTCGTTGTTCTAGTTCTTGCAAAATAGCTTTTACACCAGCGGAGGTGTCTTCAGGCTCTTCTACTCGGTGACCCGCATTGTTGGTTCCGATTAAAAGCACTATGAGTTTAGGCTTTAAATCGTCTATTTCGCCGTTTTGAATACGCCATAACAGGTGCTCTGTTCGATCCCCAGAATAACCTAAATTAAAGGGTTTTTTATCTGCATAGTATTGTAGCCAAGCGTCTTTGCCTGTGTCTTCCCACGAGTGGGTGATGGAGTCACCTAAAAATAATAAATCTACATCATTATTTAAGGTTTGTTTTTCAGTTAACTTTTGCTGGTGGCGTGTTTGCCACCAGTCTTCATTACGCTCTACAGGTGTTGTCGATAAAAGCTGTTTTGCTGGTGTTTCTGTCATTTTTATTGATTCTATCTTTGAGTGTTGATCCAGTCGTTTACGACATCTTCGAGAACCGCCATAGGTAACGAACCTTGACCAATAACTGTGTCATGAAACGCACGGATATCAAACTTGTTACCAAGTTGCTCTTCTGCTTTTTGTCTTAATTGACGTACTTTTATTTCGCCCATTTTATAAGACAAAGCTTGGCCTGGCCAAGAGATGTATCGATCGATTTGGTCTTGTACAGACTTTTCAGTTAAAGCGGTATGCTCTGCCAAATAGTCAATGGCCCGTTGACGACTCCAACCAAAGGCGTGAATGCCAGTATCCACTACTAAGCGCACTGCACGCCACATTTCAAACCCTAAACGGCCAAAATCGCTATAAGGATCTTGATAAAAACCTGCTTCTTTACCTAGTCGTTCACTGTACAAAGCCCAGCCTTCTCCGAATGCAGAATGACTTAATGTACGACGAAATTCAGGTACATCTAATTCCATGGCAATGGCATTTTGTAGATGATGGCCGGGTACTGCTTCATGTAAGCTCAGTGCTTCTAAGTTGTATAAAGGTTGCTGTGACGGAACCGAGGTTAAAAAATAAGTACCTGGTGTACGGTTATCTGGTGGCGGCATATAAAACGCACCGCGAGTCGCAGAACCTTTAATGGTAAAAGTATTACGGGGTAAATGATTAAAGTAAGTTGGAAGTTTGCCGTACATCTTTTGAGTGATGAAAGCGGTTTTTTCTAATACGTCTTGTTTATCTTGCGCATAAAACTGCGGGTCGGTGGCTAAAAATTGTAAAAAGTCGGCATAACTGCCAGTAAACCCTACTTGGTCAATGATGGCTTGCATTTCTTGTTTAATGCGTTTGACTTCACTTAAACCTAAATCATGAATTTGTTTTGGCGTTGCATCGGTTGTGGTGTAGTAATTGGCGGTGTAGGTGTAATAATCTAGGCCGCCTTTTACGCTACTAATCCCCGGTTCTTTGCGACAATTAGGCATATATTCTTGAGTGAAAAAGTCGTAAAGGTTTTGGTAGGCAGGCACAATACTTTTGCTAATCAAGCTTTTAGCTTTTTGGGTGTAATTTTGTTTTTGCTGTTGACTAAATTGAGCTGGGAAACGAGTAAAAGGTTCAAAAATTGCGCTGTCTTCAGCCTGTTTCACTATGTGTTTTTGCATGGTGAGGTGATAGTGACTAAAACTCTCACAAGCATGCACATAACCCTCTTTTAACCCTGCCTTCATTAGGTCTATTTTTTCTTGGTTAAACCTAGGGTAGTCGGCCAAACTGATTAAAAACTTGTCGTAATCTTGGGTCGTTAAAAAAGCCATGTTTGCAGGGGCTTCAGCAAAATACGTATGCCAACCACTTAAAAAGTTAACCGGGAAATACTTATCTTGAAATAGATGACTTTGTTGTTCAGTCTCTCGTTCGTATTTAAACAAACGGAAATTCATTAACTGTTGTTTATTCAGTTTATTTGGGTTGATATTCTCAAGTTTTTCTAACACTCGGTTATTGTACATTTGTCTGCGTTTAATGGCATCTAAGGTAAATTCCGCTAGTTTTCCGTCCGGTTTCCAGCCATCAGGATCGGTTCGAAAAAAAACTTTTTCAGCGGTTGCATGCTGCCAATGTTGGTCGATAATATTTTTGAGGTCGGCGTTTTCATCAGCCATTAAAGAAAATGAAAGGCTAGCGGCTGTCATCGTTACAGCCAATAAAATTAGTTTGCGCATAAGGATTCTCTTTTAATAGGTGGCCAACAGGCCTAACTCTCTAAGCTTACCAATTTACCAATAGGAGATGCTAGAGATTCTGGAGGATGGGTGAACCATTTCACGCCTGTTTTGTGCATGTAAACACAGTCTTCTAAGCGCACGCCAAACTCTTCGGGTAAATAAATACCGGGCTCATTTGAAAAACACATGCCAGGTTTTAGTGTTTCAAGTTCTCCACGAACAAAGTTAACAGGTTCATGACCTTGCATGCCTATTCCATGTCCAGTGCGGTGGGATAAACCAGGTAATTTGTAATCAGGTCCAAACCCTTGTGTTTGGTAATATTTACGCACTGCATCATCTACTTTACCAGCGGGTTGTCCCAGTTCGGCTGCTTCAAAAGCAACATTTTGACCTTCTCGCACAATGTCCCATATTTTTTGTTGTTTTTTAGTGGGCTCACCAAATACAAAAGTACGACTAATGTCTGACTGATATCCAAGCACACTGCAACCACAGTCCATTAAAATGGTTGAGCCTTCACGTAATTCTTGTTTTTGTTTGGTGCCATGGGGATAAGCACTTGCTTCGTTTAACAACACCATATTCCATGCGCCGCTGCCTCCTAGTTGTTTTTGTGCATGAGACATTTTGGCTTTAATTAATCTTTGGTCTAATCCTGTGGTGCGATGCGGGGCAAGGTAATTCATCCGATTTTGCAGGTGAGACCAGACATATTCGTAGGCTTTTAAAGTGATTTCGTTGGCTTTGTGCATGAGTTGTAACTCATGCTGACTTTTGAACATGCGACAACCACGGGTAATAGGATCGGCACTGATATCTTGCATGCCAGGTAATAAAGTCATAACACCTTGTTGCACAAAATAACGAACAGAACTCTCAAAGGCCACATAACCTTTGGCCGTATTGATTTTACGATCGGCTAAAACTTGTTTGACTCTAACAAAAGGACTTTCGTGCTCTTGCCATACTCTTACATCGTTACCTACGGCTAAGGTTTCGCGAATACTTGGTTCTTCAAAGAAGGGACATACAACTGCAATCTCGCCTTGTTGTGGAATAATTACCGCAGTTAGACGTTCGCTGAGCCACCATTGGATACCAGTGAAATAATCCATACTTGCACCGGGCTCTAGGACCATGGCGGCAATATTATGTCGTTGCATTAAGTTTTGCGCTTTTAATATTCTGCTTTTTCGTTCTTCAATTGATATCGGTTTAATATCTTTGGTGATAGTGGTTAGTCTTTTTTCACGTTCTTCAACCAAAGGTTTCAGTTGATCAACTACAGAATTAGACTGGCTGGCCGCTGTGAATGGCAGGCTGGCTAACATGGCTGCACTGGCTTTTAAAAATGTCCTTTTACTATTGCTCATCAATTAAACCATTTATCAGTATTTGAAAAATTGACTATACAATAATATGTACTTCAACAACTTAGATAATAGTTATAGAAAATTAGGCTTTTATAACCTTAATTATTAAAGGATAAAAAGTTACCTACCGGTTATGCTATTTGTTCTGGGGTTAATTGATGGTGTCTTTTGGATACTCGCCAAATAAAGTAAAATAATCTTGAGAGAATCTTCCTGCATTTACAATGCCGTAGGTGTCTAATAACGGGCCTATTTTATGTGTTCCTTTTTGTAATAGAGCTTTACGTATTTGATGAAGTCGGTAAACCGTAATACAGCGTTTAGGACTAATACCAAGTAAGTTTTTGAAAGTATATTCAAGAGTTCGAACACTGCAAAAACTAGCGACACAAAGCTCCGCAATGGTGATTGGGTGTGGAGTGTGTTGTTCAATATATTCAAGTGAACGCAGTAGAATATTTTGACGAGTTGAAAACGCTCTTTCTTTGAATGATTCTAATTCAGTGAGTGGTTGAATTAGTTGTGACAATAAAATGCCGACTTGGTCACATACATCTTTACTAACACATGATTTTTTCAACGGAACTGCATGCCTAAATAATGTGGAAATATACGATAACAATTGAGATTTTATCTGAATGGTTTGTGGAAACATGATTTGCTTTAGTGACACTTCTTGGCAAATATCTAGCGTCGAAATCCCAATATATTGATGTAGTAAATTTTTCTCAATGGAGACTGCTATTCCACTATAGTTTTGGTGAGTAAGAGCAGAAATATTTCGTGTGTTATCAGAAACAATGATGTGTTGTTCTAACATATCCAAACCACAAAAGTTCAAGGTGCTTCCTGTGTTCGGGAACATAAAGTAATAGTGGTTATTAGCCATTGTGCCGTGATGATGCACCTCCCCAAATATATCTACATGTACAATAGATAAATTCGCAGTACAAAGCGCTTTACGAAACATATCAAAAGAACCGGTAGTAAGCTGAATCGCTTCCATACTGGCTTCTTTTGTAGCTTCTTTGTAACCTTCAATTGTAGAGATAAACTCTTCTGAATAGTGCATATTTAATCACAATGTAAATAAATTCATAGTTGTGTCATATATTGTTATAGCTGTAGTTCGTTATTTTTGAAATTGTGCGACTAAACTTTGTTGTTCTTTCAGCCTATCCAGTAAGGAGCTACTTAACAATACCGCTTCTCGTCCTTGTTTTTCACTTTCTGTGGACATATTTGAAATCGAAATCACGTTTTGATTAACTTGTTTAGCTACAACGGACTGCTCTTCAATCGCTGCTGATATCTGAATATTAATATCAGCAATAGAAGAAACTTCTTCGGTTATTTGCGTGAGTGAAGCGCCTGTTTTTTCAGCAAGTGTCACACAAGAAGATGACAAATTGTTGCCTTTTTCCATCGCTTTTGTTGCATTATCTGATTCAAATTGAAGCTGGCCGAGTAAGCTGCTTATTTCTTCAGTCGATTGCTGTGACCGAAGGGCGAGTGCTCTCACTTCTTCAGCAACCACCGCAAACCCTCGTCCTTGCTCTCCGGCTCTAGCCGCTTCAATCGCTGCATTTAAAGCCAATAAGTTTGTTTGATCGGCAATGCTACTAATTTCCTCTAAGACAGTTTCAATTGATTTTGTGCCTTGAACCAGCTTATTAATGGCCTTATCGACTTCCTGTAATTGGCAAGACAGCTCGTTAATTGATTCAACGGTAGTACCGACTATCGATTGCCCGTTGATACTAATATCTAACCCTTGTTGTGATGCTTTAGACGCTTTTGTAACTACCTGTGCAATTTCTTGAACTGTTGCCGACATTTGGTTGATTGCCGATGCGACTTGGTTGGTTTCGTCTTTCTGCGCAGATAAAACATTAGCAACGTTTGTTCCGCGCTGGGCTGATTGTTGGGCCGTATCCGTAATGGAAATAGAATCGTCATTCACTCTTCCAACTACTGCTTTGAGTTCAGCATCTCTCATTTTTAACGCTAACAATATATTACCAATATCGTCGTTATTACCAGAATACAGGTAGCTCATCAATGGGTTATTAAAAATGCTTTTAGCCTGATTAACTACAACTTTATAACTTCTTCTCCATGTAAAACAAATATAGGAAGCCGTTAAACCGCTTATAAAAAGTGGGATACTAAGCAGTCGATTATCAGCAAAATATATATTGGCTGCCGAGAGTAAAGTGAACATTATAAATAATGATTGGATCCATAAGGTTTTGTCAGTTCGGAATTTGAGTACTCTCGGGGTAGAGCCTGCTGCTAATTGCGGGTAGATTTCGTTGGCTCTTGCAATAACTCTTCTATCGGGATTCGTGCGCACAGATTGATATTCAACCGTATTTCCCGAATCGTCTTTTATGGGGGTAACAAATGCATTTACCCAATAAAAGTCTCCATTTTTACACCTGTTTTTAACAGGCCCCATCCAAGACTTTCCTGATTGAATATATGACCACAGATCTCTGAATGCGTCCTTAGGCATATCTTCATGGCGTACCATGTTGTGGGGTTTCCCTAACATTTCTTCTTGAGTGAACCCCGCTATTTTACAAAAATTTGTATTAACGTATTTGATCCGGCTTTCAAGATCTGTCGTGGATAATAATATTTCTGAATCTAAAAACGTTTGTTCTTTGTTCATGCTGGCCTGTTGCTTAAGAGTGATAGATAGCGGATCTCATATTACCAATTTTGATATTAAAGCCGAGGGGGCTAGGTAAACTTTGCGTTTTTTGTACAAAGCTGAAATTACTGAATAAATTAATGAAATTTATAGGTTTTTTATTTATATAGAATGATAGGAGTGTACAAAATACGCAAATTGATAATCTGCACCTTTCTAAGCATTAACGCCTTAGTTAACCTCGCTTTAATTTTTCAGCTAAACAGAGGTAAATACGTGGTTAAGAGTGAAGAAACAAATATCGGCACTACAAAATTTACAATCAGTGGCCGTTTTGATTTGAAGAGCGGTTTATTATTTAGGGAAGAATATAAAAAGTTACAAACAACAATGTTTAATTATGTTGTGGATTTATCAAATGTGTCTGAAATAGAAATATACGCTGTATGCACGCTTCTTAAGTTGCAAGAATATACTGAGCAAATAAATGGTAATCTCATTGTGATCCGTCCAGTAAATCAAGAAAGTAATTACTTTCTTGAAGCCTGTGACGTGAATAGAGTGTTAACCCTTATTCATTAAGTTTTAGTTTGTTACTCGGCTTGTTTTTAATTGAAGATTTCTATTTTTACTAAAAGCTGGATCAAAGTTTAACAAGCTTTGAAATAGCTAAAATAGTCTTGCTTTACATAACCTTCTGATTGATAAAGACTTTGTGCTTTTACATTAGATGCAGCTGTTACCAAATTAATCCCTTTAGAGTAGGTGTGTTTAGCATGCATTTTAGCTGCTTGTAACAAAGATTTGGCAATGCCTTGTTGCCTATTCTCGGGTAACACGTACAAATCATTTAAGATCCAACTGTGCTGAGCTGATACCGACGAAAAGCTTGGGTATAGTTGTGTAAAACCCAATAATTGTTGGTTTTTTTTTGCCACAAATATCACAGAGTCTTGTTTATCAAGTCTGGCTTCTATAAACCGTTGAGCTAATTTTTTATCACTAACTTGTTTATAAAACACCCGGTAGTCATCAAACAAATGACTTAATTGTGTGATGTCTTGATGACTTGGCTTACATATGATGACAGACATAAATATCTCCTCTAAAATTATTAGTGTTACTTATGGTTTGATAAACCTTGCGTGTTTAATAACTGGCCAATTTTTTGTAACCAATCTTCAAATTTATTCGCTAAGTTTTGATTGGTTTTTTGCTTAACCTTTGTATTTTCTTTAGGTGAATTTAACGTTAAGGTGTTCATGGTTTATTCCTTTCAATTGGAGTAAACAAATTATTCATGTTATTTGTTGAATAAACGAACGATCAATTTTTGTTATTAATATAAGTTAAACTTATGGATAAAAGATTAAGACATATCGCACTATTACGTTGTTTTGACGCGGCGGCTCGCCATCAAAGTTATAGCCAAGCAGCCCAAGAACTGGCAATTACCCAAGCGGCAGTTAGTCAACAGATACGTAACTTGGAGCAACACCTTGGTGTAAGCTTATTCACTCGACAAGGCAGGGGCATGTTACTGACTAAACATGGGAAAACCTTGGCAGATTCGGTGACAAAAGCGTTTATTCAACTATCAGCAGGGTTTGATCGTATACAAGTTGAACCCGAAGCAGGCACATTAACCGTGACGGCGTCTCCGTCCTTTTGTTCTAGGTGGTTAGTGCCTAGGTTGTGGAAGTTTTCCCAGATCTATCCTGATATTCAAGTACGAGCATTAGCGTCGGCACAATATGAAGATGTACGTCATTCAGATATCGATGTTGCTATTCGCCAAGGAGAAGTGCTGACGAGTGAAGTTCATCAAGAAGTCTTAGTGCGTGACCCCGTGTTTGCCGTGTGTTCACCTAGAGTGCTAGAGGAGCATCAACTTACCACTCCTGCACAAGTTAGTAGTTGTTGGTTGGTTGAAGCTATTGGAGTCGGTCGCTCAGGGTTTAGTTGGAAAGATTGGTTTAAGTTAGCCAAGGTGCCCATGCAAGAAGGAAAAATGAGTTGGATGGAAGTCACCACATGGGAAATGGGGATAAATGCAGTGCTAAGTGGGCATGGCATCTTCTTAACATCAGCCTGTATGGTGCAAGACATTTTAGATTCAGGATCCTTAGTTAAACCCTTTGATATTCAAATAGAACCTGGATTATGTTTTTCGCTACTGTATGACGATGAATCTCCCAGAATAGCAAGAATAAAGGTATTCGCAGAGTGGCTAAGACAGGAACTGCGCCAATCCTGATTCAATAAATAAGCTCTTATTCTTTGTGTTGGGACAGTTATTTATGCTTGTCGATATAAAAAGTAAAACTTCGCATAATTACTTGTTTTGCTTCATAATTACCAATATGTTTTCAAATTTTTTGATAATTAAATTGTTAATGAGAGTACTGTTAGCTTTATTGTTATGTGTAAATGTCTGTTCGGCTAAAGAATACCATTTTGTCTCGATTCAAAATTTAGTTGAACAAGAAGTTGGAAGATTAGTATTACCTCAAATCTATCGCAAATTAGGCATTGATATAACCATCACTCCTTTACCAGGAAAGAGAGCGCAAGCGCACGCAACGTCAGGAAAAAGTGATGGAGAAATTATGCGTATCTATAATTATGGTATTGAAAACCCTACAACGCTCCGTGTACCTACTCCCTATTACAGCCTCGAAACAATGGCCTTTGTTAAGGTTGGTAATGGTGTTCGTATTAGCAATAAAGAAGATCTTAGCCGATTTAGATTGGGGAAGGTCAGGGGAGTAAAACATACTAATTACATTACTCAAGGTTTGGATAATGTGACAGATCATGATTCGACTGAACAGATCATGAGGTTGGTTGATAGGGGCATGTTAGACGTGGCGTTAACCAATACCACTGATGGCTTAATGGCGTTGAAAATGTTAAGCATTAGCACTGTGAAACCTATGGAAAAACCTTTAAGAAAGCTAGCTTTATATCATTACATTCATGAAGATCATAAGGCCTTAATACCTTTACTGGATGCCATGATAAAAGAAATGACGCAAACTGGTGAATTGGCATTAATCACGCGTGCTGTGGAAAAAGAAATACTTCAAATACAGCATTAATACCTCTCAGACAAAGCTTGAATAAAATATGGATTTAACTCGTTAGTTGAAGCATTACTTAAAATGAGCCATTATTTGTAAAGCATGTGCGGATAGATAAGCTTTGAATGCTTAACATTGTCAGCAAAGACACTGTTATGTCTTACTTTGGAAATAGACTCGATTTATTGATAGAGACTAAGTCCTTCAAACTATAGTAATACCGGTCATTATGAAAAAAATAATAATATGTTTGGTTTACCTCATTTCATTATCTGTATCGTCTAATACAGTGATAAGTTCTTCATCAGACTTACAAAAAAATAATAAAGTTATATTAACTGTCGCCGTCGAGGACGAAGGATACTACCCCTATAACTATGAGCTGGATGACAAACGAGTCGGGTTTAGTATTGATGTTCTTAACTATTTTGAGCAGCACACAAATTACGAGTTTGAATTTATAATACTGCCATGGCCGCGAGCTATTCATCTTGTATCTGTTGGCAAGGTCGACCTAATTCTTACCTTATTTAAAACATCTAAGCGAGAAGGTGAATATCATTTTATTGAACCCTCGTATGGAGACGAAGCGAATCAATTATTTTCTTTAGTCGACAAGGAAATAGAGTTTACTGGCCAAATACCGGAGCTTGCATCTTATTCCATTGGGACTGTCAGAGAGTACTCTTATGGAGACAGATTTGATCAAGCTAGTTATCTAACGAAGTTACCCGCATTGACCGAAGCCATATTGTTAAAATTATTATTGGGAAATCGAGTGGATGTAGCGATTTCTAATCCGTTAGCATTTAGTAACGTGATATTAAAACATAATGCGCAAAATCGAATTAAAGCTATAGAGCCTTATGTTGAAATTACCCCAGTTTATATGGCGTTGACTAAACAGAGAAGCGATGCTCAAAAAATTAAGGATACCCTCGGCAGAGTGACTAAAGAGTTAAAGTCGACCAGTTATTACCAAACGTTACTCAAAAAGTACAAAATAAACTTTAGATAAACTCAATGATTATTGGGTTTGTTCGGCATGTTGGTTTACATACTCTTTTGCTTCTTCTGAAAGAATTCGATTAGATAAATAAGATTTGCGTTCTCCTTGATAGAGTAACCAACCTTGTTTGGTTTCTTCGATCTTTGTCAAATCACTCCAATTGATCTTACTTTTTACCGAGTACGAACTCGTACTAACGCCTTGCTCGTCAATATTTAATGTTAAATCAGTATTCGCTGCTTTACTGAGCATTTGTCTTGCTAACCACCAAGGCTTTCGAAAACGTATACTTAGTGCTTCTAATACGCCTAAAGCGATAACAAACCAAGAAACATAGGGATCAAGTGGTGTAAAAAGTAAAAGCAAAGCTCCTACAAAACCTAAACCTACGGAAGTTAGGTAAACTTTTTTTGAATTATTAACAACAATAGACTCATCAAAGGTTTCGCTGAAATGACCTTTATCTAATGTATAAGTAGTTGTGTAATTGAATGACATAGTATTTAAAAACAGTAATTAAAATTAGGTGTGAAGCATTATGTAATTGTAACCACTGGCAGCAAACATTGATAGTTGTTTGCACACGAACATAATAGGAGAGCCTTTGTTTTAATAAACGTCATTTACATTTAATGTTTAACATAGTGGAAGGTTATTTGATGTTTTCGAGAATTACCGGACCACTTCCTTGGGCTGCTAACTCGTCTTCAGGATTGTAAATCGGACAATGTTTGAGAGACAAACAACCACAACCAATACAACCTGTGAGTAGATCCCGTAAGTTGGTTAAATATTGTATTTGCTGATTAAGATCTTGTTGCCATTGATTTGATAAGGTTTGCCAATCTTGCCTATCAGGGGTTCTATTTTTTGGCAAAGTAGCAAAGGCTTGTTTAATTCTGTCTAAACTAACACCCATTTTTTGTGCCGCTTTAATAACAGACACTCGCCTTAATACTTCTGGGTGGTAACGTCTTTGATTTCCGCTATTACGCCAGCTAAAAATGAGCCCTTTTTGTTCGTAAAAATGTAGGGTCGACACTTTCACTCCACACCTTTTTGCTACAAACCCAACTGATAACTCTTTTTCCTTTTGCATTTAATTTCTCCAAACTTTTTTTAATATTAATTAAAAAAGTGCTTTACCTCAACTTAACTTGAGGTTTTAACATGGGCATAGAATTTGATTAAGGAGCAACAAAATGCGTTTAGAACATTTAAATTTAGTGGTATCGGATATGGAAGCAACTTTGGCCTTTTATCAAGCGACTTTTCCCCATTGGAGAGTGCGAGGTGAAGGACAGCAAGACTGGTTTGGCGTGTCGAGACAGTGGGTACATTTTGGCGATGATTACCAATACATAACATTTAATGATAGCGGTACCGGGCAAAATAGAGATTTAAAATCTAATCAGTTGGGCTTGGCTCATTTTGCTTATGTAACTGATGATATTGAAGCCGTTATACAGCGATTAAATGAGGCTGGATTTGAGATAGCTAAGGTTGGTCAAAATACCGAGTTCAGGAAGAATATTTACTTCATTGATCCTAATGGTTTTGAAGTGGAGTTTGTCCAGTACTTGTCTGACTTACCTAAGGAGAGAAATGATTATGAGTAGTGTCATTATATTAGGTAGTAGCCGAGGAGATGGCAATACTGCACAAGCAGCGCAACAACTAGCAGGGTACCTCGAAGCTGAAATAGTCGATTTAAACCGTTATACCATCTTGCCATATGATTATGAATTCGAGAATCGAGGTGACGATTTTTTAGAGTTAATTGACCATTTACTCACCTTCGACAATTTAATTTTTGCCTCACCCATTTATTGGTATGCACCCAGTGCCACCATGAAACTGTTTATTGACCGACTATGTGATTTACTTGAGATTTATAAATCACGGGGCAGGGCATTAGAATTAAAATCAGCGGCTGTTTTATCCACAGGTGCTGCGAGTAAAGTTGACGATTGTTTTGAACAAATTTTTGTTAAGACTTTTGACTATTTTAACATGGCCTACAGAGGTATTTTGTATTGCCAATATGCTGAAGAAAACGGAAATATGAGTCAAAATATCAGTCAACCGAAAGTTGAGCTGTTCGCTCAAGCGCTCAGCATTTGAAAGCAATACTAAAATTGAAACCAAGACTTAACAGTGATGACCAAACACTTTGTATTAACGCCTAGTTGAAAGAGTGTTGGTTCATCTTCTTTTATACCAATATGGTATTACCTCACATTAACTGCTTCGGGCACAATCTTCTGCTGACAACTGCCATTTATGTGTAGGTGCCTGATCGGCAAATTCATATCCTTGAGCGCGCATCATAAGAATAAATTTGTCTGTTGCATCTACTGTTCCTTGTCGGGTGCCAAAATCCTTTTGGCCACTATCGTGGAGTAATACCACCGGGTTGATTTCAGTTTTTGATACGTAAGCTGGTTTATTTAACATATTCTTGATTATTTCTTCTGGAACTTGGGTTTCCCAGTCTTTACCCACCATGTCTACAAACATGCTGTTTTTGCCTATTTTGCACAGATAAGATTGACTCTCCTTAGAAACGTTGAGGTATGGTGCGCGAAACAATATGTCTGTTTGACCTGTAATGCCACGAATGATCTTGTCGGTGCGGGAATAGGATTCTGCTATTTCCTCGTAACTCATGTCAGATGCCCGCCTATGAGCGTAACTGTGATTACCTATAGTATGTCCGGCTTTATAGGCACGTTGCACAATTTCAGGATGTTTTTCGGCATTTTCACCGGTGACAAATATAGTGGCTTTCACCCCATGTTTTTCGAGCACATCTAAAAGGTTGGGGGTGAATTGTGGATCAGGCCCATCGTCGTAGGTGAGATAAATTAGCGGCTTTTCTGGCTTTTGAGCGCATGATGTTAATCCGAGTACGCAGACGAACATTAAGAAAATATATTCTAATTTCATATTTACAGCCTCTTACTTAATTTTGCTATTAACTTAACTTGTAGTAGATATTTTATTTGGAACCCATTTCATATAAGTCAAACTGCGCCAAACCCACTCTAACGGACCATATTTAAAGTGTTTAAGCCAATAATAACTAAATGCAATTTGGAACATCAGTATTCCTATGGCAATACCTAAACATTGGAACATGGAGATTTTTGTTATTAATCCTAATCCCCAGTTGAACAAGATAAAGGTACCAATAATAGATTGGCAGATATAACTCGTTAGCGCTGTTCTACCATAGGCACTTAATAGCTTAAAAAGACTTAAACCATTCAAGCGGTTAAACAATAATACAAAGCCAGAAATGTATAAAAAGGTAATGGAGATTGCTTGTAGATCGAATACGGTTCCAATTAACAGTGATGACCAAGTGTTAAAACTCTGACCGAAGATAATCCAAGCGCCACCGATAAAATAGAAATGCAGTGAGATTGTTAGTATCGAAGCTATGATGGATAGATAAAACGTCTTTAAAATTAAAAGTTTATTTTTTTGTATATCTTCTAACCATCCCATACGGCCAACCAGTATACCTAACAGGAAATAACCTAAAGTTACGTAGGCACGGCCTGGGGTTATGTTAATTTGTCTATCAGTCAGATCAGCTGCTCTACCGAATCCAGCTTTAGCCGTATCCCAAAAATCGCCATTAATTATTGTATCTACATGATGTACATAATCAGCCCAGGTATTCGGATAAAACAGAGAAGCACCTTGGGTGAAATAAAATGGAATAATTCGACCCAGACCTAATAATAGTAAAGTGGCCGTAATAAATAATGTTAGGTTACTTAGCTTCCAAAACGGGAGTAAAAACATACCGACAATGGCATAAATAAATAATATGTCACCCGGGAAAAAAATCGCATTAACCAAACCAAATCCGGCCAGTATGACTAATCTCCATAAAAAACGCAGGCCAAAATTGGCTTCTCTTTCTTCCCCTGATTTCATTTGGATAAAAAAACTTAAACCAAACAAAAATGCAAAAATAGAAAAGAATTTTCCCATTACTAACCAATAGTTAGCTTGGTTTATGATGAAAGAAGAGGTGCTAGGCAATAAATTTGGCATCAGCTCTTGTACTAACGGACCTGCAAGAAAGTAGCCTGTGGTATGTGCAATTAAAATACCTATTAAAGCAAAGCCTCGTAAGGCGTCAACAGCGTGGATCCTAGAATCAATTTTCATAGGTTATTAATATCCCAAGTAAGGAATCTATAGTTCTTACCGTAGATAACAACCACTAAATATCATCAAGGTAAGGTTACCGTGACAAATTATTGGGTTTATATCAACCATTTCTATTATTTAGGTATTAGACCCAAACAAAAAGCCAACTAAAAGGCGTTGGCTATTTAAAAATTGCAGTTAGGTACAAGCTGTTTATTGCAAATAACCTAGAGATCTACTTTTGTAAATATCCACCTTGGTAGCCATTTAAGTAGGCCACATGCCAACCGCTTCCCCAACCCGCAGCCCAAATGACGTTAGGGTTGTAGGGATCGGGTTTGGCATCAATAATTTTGTCGTAGTTACCCAGCTGTTTATTAATTTTCTTCCAGCTTTCGCCGCCATCTTGAGACAGATAAATGCCAGGGTTTAAGAATTGTCTGTCCATACGCATTTGGTTGCCAACAGTCAGTACTAACAAATCTGGATTAACCGGTGACGATTCAACTTGTAACACGGTAGGAGCCTTAAATATTTGCTGCCATGTTTTACCATTGTCTAAACTGCGCCAAGCGCCACCATCTTCGTATGCACCTTTATAGAATTCTCCAGCACTGATATAAATGGCTTGGGTGTTTCTATCTATAAATACATTATTGACACTTTTGATGACAGCAGGAATTTCGACTTTTTGCCAGCTTGTGCCTTGGTTTATAGATTTATACAAACCGCCTTGTTTGTCAGTTGCTGCTGCATATAAAGTATTTGAGTCAGCAGGGTCGAAGGCAATAGTTCGCAAACTAGCGTTGGCATGAATACCTGTATTGCTTGGTTGCCAATTAAAGCCACCGTCGGTTGATTTCATCACACCAAAATCACCTTTGGTGGGGTTGCGGCGAGGCGCGCGGTATATCTCAGAAAACGCATCTCTGGTCATAACAAAATACATATTGTCAGGGTTTTGCGGATCGATAATTAACGAGTTTTGCGCCGGCATTAATCCCTTTGGACCTTGCACCACTTGTTTAATGGTTTGGTCTTGGCTTTTGGCAGCATAACCATCAACTTTTTTGATGTCGTTTTCAACAACTGTTGCTATGTTCTGCCATGTTTTACCGCCGTCGGTTGAACGACGTAATTTACCTAAGTGTTTTTGACGCCAAGCTAATATGTATATGATATTTGGATCTTTAGGGTGTACCGCAATAGTGGATATCGACACCATGCCTGTAATGTTGGTTTGGCCTTCTATCTGCTTTAAAGCTACATCTTGCTTGTTTGCTAAATCTGCTGGTACGGTTTCCCATACGCCATGTTCACCACTGGCTAACAAACGTCTTTCAGGAATGCCTGTTTCTAGTAACATAAAACGGCCGGGCAGGTTACTGCCGCCGCGCCCGACCCATACATCACTGCCTTTGGATATTTCATCATCATCGATTTGTTGCCAAGTTTTTCCTTGGTCAGAAGTTCTGTGGGTTTGCTGAGAAATACTCATAAATACTTCGCCAGCGGAGTTGATGGCTAATAACCGGTTACCTTGGTTTTCGGCCGCGTGATCCATCTCGGGTTGAACATGGGCAAAGTCAATATTGGTGTGAGTGGGGTTATTGCGGCTGGCCCAATATTTTTTATCTTTACCACTTAACCAATATTTTCCATGGCGGGCAACGACAATCCAAGTTTGCCCCCCATCAAGGGTGCGCCATACTTCTCCAGGCCCAAAAGTACGATCGTGTTTTTTGTTGTAGGAGATATAAATCTCTTGGCTGTTATTAGGGTTCACCACAATTCGATTGAACACAGGTAATACCGATTTGGGTAATTGTGAATATTGCTTTTTAGCCGCATTGGGGCTGATATCAAACCAATTGGCCAAAGTACGGTAGTAGCGATTAATTTCTTCTGGGTAATGAATTTGAGTTAAGTCTACATGCAGGTTTCCTGTGATGTTCTGCCAGTTTTTGCCACCATCAGTACTGGTATAAATACCGCCAGAAGAGCTGATTGATTTGCCTTCTTGCGTGTAGGTAGTTTGTTCAATTAGATATAAAGTGTATTGACCAGACTTCTCGTCGTAATGATAAGTTAAATCTCGAGGGATATTGTGGGGTAATCCATTGGCACCAAATGTCCAATTTAAACCGCCGTCACTACTATGCATTAAACCACGATTAGTGGCAGCGATGACTTGCTCTGAATTTTTGGGGTGAACTAAAATTCTACCTGTATCTAGATCTTCAGGTAACCCCTTAGAAATTTTTGTCCACGTTTTACCTTTGTCTTGGCTTTTTAACAAATAGCCATAATCTGCATAAGCTAATTTTGTACCTTGAGGTTCACTAATACTACGATGATTTTCTTTAGTGTTCCAAAAGTCTCCTGCACCTATGTACCAAATGTTGTCATTATTGGGATCGACTGACACTTCGGCTAAACGTTTGCCAATTTGTTCGTCATACCAGCCTTTTCTAAAAGCGATTGGATCATATGGGTCAACGCCGACGTCCTTATGGCTACCTGCTAATTCATGTGACTTTGTCCAAGAGCGACCGCGATCAGTGGTTTGATATACCCAACCGTTCCAATCGATTGCCATACCAAAATCAGCGTCTTGCAGAGAAAAGTCTATATCTAATATTCGTTTCATCTCTTGACCAAGTCCGTCTGGATCTTGAATGTTATGCCAAGATTTACCTGCATCCCAACTGCCGTAAGCTACGTGCATATCAGGGCCTAAAAATATTGTTTTAGGATCAGTCGGATGAGTCCATAACTTTTCATTATAACCAGACATGCCCGGCCCAATACTTTGCCATTCAATATTTGGGTCAGAGGCTACTTTTTGTTTTTTTAATGTAGTAAAGAATTGGTCGTTAGATGAGGTATTTGATGTATTGGTACTTTGAGTACATGCAGTTAAAGCACTTGTCAGGATAGAAGCAGACAATAGTAATTTGGCTAAAGGGCGTATGGAAATCATAGGTATTCAATTTAGTAAATGGTTGACAATCAACTTTAATTTACCATTGAATCTGATTTTTTACTATTGAATTTACACTATGTTGACATTGAGACTAGAAACACAGAATAAACCATTTTAAACGAGGCTAAGGAAAGAGGGGAGTGGGTGCTATTTGGCTTTTGCCGCACTACAAGAAGCACAGCAAAAACCAATGGAATTTAGTTGCAAATATGTTTCTAATATTGGCTAAAGGTCTATTACTGACAAAGTATAAGGCTTGCTATGTTTGCTATTTAACATGCCTTTACTGACCATCAAATCAAAGTTAGAAATGATTAATTTGTTTTTATATACAATTAGGTCAGCTGGTTGATCGAGTTGGCCATTACTGCCATTGTTATCTGGGTAATCGGCAATAACGGTTACCTTTTGTTGAGTATCAACTTTTAAAATTTGATTTTGTGAAAAACCTGCTAAATACAAATTACCAGCAGGATCAATCGCCATGCCATCAACCCCAGTTGTATTAGGTACTTGTGCATAAGTTTCTTTGTTTGTAACAAGGCCGTCTTTATTTAAGGTTAAACGGTAAATTGTGCCGTCACCAAAGTCGGTGGTGTACAAACGACCTTGTTGGTCAAACACCAGTCCATCTAATCCAAATTGTCTGACTGGATTTTGTGTTTCAACACTAAAAATAATGTGGGTGTCAGCTAGGGTGTTAGTCATTTTTAGGTTTGAATCTGTGGCCTTAAATCGATACACAGCACTGGTGCTCTTTTTCGATTTTACTTTAGGCATTTTAGGCTGAGTCACATAGATATACCCCTGATGATATCGCAAACCATTAGGATTAAGACCAGACGCAATGACTTGAGTGGATTCGATCTTATTATTATTAAAGGTTAGTCTTAATATTCGGCCATTTTTAGGGCCTCGGCTATCTGCTATGTATAACTCTCCCTCTGGGCCATAGGCCAGTCCCATTGGGTTAGCTTTGTTTTTCTGTTTTAGTTTAGGCACTGTAACCAAGTGGGTCACTAAACCTTCGGCTGATAAACTATATAGTTCACCCTGTAATTTTCGATTGGCGTAATTCGGACAGGTTAAGGTCAAACTGCCGTTGGGCGCAATATCAAATGCATCGGGAGTCGGGCAGTTGTCTGGTAAATTAGCAAACAGTTTAGCTGGAGTGAGCGAGCCGGCCATTATTGAGAAAGGCAACATTAATGCCGCTGTGGTAGCCGATATCAAGGCGAGTTGACGAAATTTTGAAAGCATGGTTTTCCTTTTCTTTAAATGAATAACACCTGTTTTAGTGTAAATAAGGTGTTAAAAAAGACAGATTTAGATTGTTTTTATATCACATTAAACATAGTATGTTTAGTATAATTATATGTATTGAGTGGGTTGATAATGGTAAATAGTCCAGATTCTAATGTAACAAAGTTCGCACTTATCGCTGCTTTTGGTGGTTTTGTATTTGGTTTAGATGCAGCAAATATCTCCGGAGCTATCCGATTTGTGAGTTCTTTATTTGAGCTAGATGCAATACAACAAGGTACGGTAGTAGGTTGTGCATTGTTAGGTGTGATTGTCGCTTTATTTTTTACTGGATCTTTGTGTGAAAAGTTTGGTCGTTCAAAAACGTTACTCGCAATTGGTTTTACCTATTCCTTGTCTTCTCTATTGTCAGCCACGGCCATAAATTATGAAATGTTGGTGGTAGGCCGCTTTATTGGTGGTGTTGCGTTTGCTTCGATAACCGTATCTGCGATGTATATTGGCGAAATAGCCCCAGCGGAGAAGCGTGGTAAGTTTGTCTCTGTTAATCAGTTTATGATTGGTTTAGGTTTGTTATTGGCCTTTGTTATTAACTACTTCTTTATTAAATATATTGATGAGATTAGCTGGTTAAGCAATGACAATATTTGGCGTTACATGCTTGGGGCAGAGCTAATAGCCAATGCCGTTTGGATTGCTTTGTTATTAAAAATCCCTGAATCACCTCGCTGGTTAGTCATGAAAGGGCGTGAAGAAGAAGCGGCCGAAGTGTTTGCTCGTATAGCGCCTAAAGATCAGGTGCAATCTTTGATAGAAAGCGTTAAACAAAGTTTAAGCTCTGAATCGAAACTCGATACTAAAGGTCAACTGAAAGAGTTATTTAGCAAACGTTTACGTTTTGTGCTGTTTGTTGCTGTGGGTTACGCCATAGTGCAAGGCGCTACAGGTATGAATGCTGTGTTGTTCTTTGCCCCCATGGTATTTGAGCAAGTAGGCATGAGTGTCGAAGATACCTTTATGCAAACAATTGCTACAGGCGCTGTGGGGCTTGCTGCAACTTTCATCGCTATTGCCTTTGTCGAAAAACTAGGCCGCCGAGTGTTAACCCTAGCTGGTTTAGTGCTGGTGGTCGTAGCACATAGCTCAACTTGGTACGGATTTAGTCAGGCTAAATATGTGTTTAACGATAAAGCACTAGCCAATATTGAAGTAGAGTTTCAACAACAGGAAATCTCCACTGATAGCCTACAAAGTCTTGTCGGAAAGACTTTTGAAGATGACGTAAGTCTTAAAAAAGAACTATCTAAATTATACAATAAGAAAGAATTACCCATAGTTAGTGGTATAATTATACATAATAGTGTTGTGGGTATTAATGCTCCTTTGGTACTATTCGGCATCTTTGCGTTCTTAGCGGCCTTTAACTTATCAATTGGTCCAATTATGTGGGTGATATTTTCTGAAGTATTTCCCAATTCAGTGCGCAGTGTTGCCTTGCCTTTTGCGGCGTTGGTACAAACTGTTTCGTCATGGTCTATTCAGCAGTTTTTCCCTTGGCAGCTAGACAACATGGGGGTAGCAAATATCTTCTTTATTTACGGCGTAATTGGGTTGATAGGCCTAGTACTGATGTGGTTTACCTTGCCAGAGACAAAAGGTAAGAGCATAGAAGAAATAGAACAAGAGTTAGCACATTCTTAAGGAATAAATTTTACATGAGTGAAGTACAAGTTAGTTATTTAGTGGTTGATTGGGGCAGTACTAATTTCCGAGCATTTGCCATGGATAGTAAAGCTCAGCTAATAGATACTAAAGAAGCCCCTTTAGGTTTGTTGCAAGTGAAAGATGGAAAGTTTGCCGAGACCTTACAAGGTTTACTTGAAGCGTGGTTACCTGCATATCAATCTTTGCCCATTTATATGGCAGGCATGATAGGTTCGTTAAAAGGGTGGGTGAATGTTGATTATGCACCTACGCCTACTGGTACCGGTGACTTAGCCAAGAAAGCTCATCAGTTCGATTTGCCATGGGGACCTAAAGCCACCATTTTGCCAGGTGTTTGTCATAATTATCAAGGTGATAACTATGATGTGATGCGTGGTGAAGAAATACAGTTATTTGGTTTAGCTAAGGTGATCGAAAAAGATTCCTTTGATGCAATCTTACCCGGTACTCACAGTAAACATGCCACTTTCACCGACGGAAAAATCACTGCTTTTGCCAGTTATTTAACCGGTGAGTTTTATTCAATCCTTAGTAAACATTCGTTGTTAGGTAAAGGGTTGCCTGATAACCCACCACAAGATAACGATGCCTTTAAGAAAGGGGTTAGCGAAGGACAAACAGGTGAGTTAACCAATCGTATCTTTTTAGCTTGGAGCCATAGGTTATTCAATAACCTTAACGAAGCGCAGATCCCTGATTACCTATCTGGTTTTTTAATCGGGTATGAATTAAAAGGCTTAAAGAGTAAACACGTATATTTAGTAGGCGGACAAGCGTTAAGCGCTCGTTATCAAATGGCCTGCGAACAACTTAATATTCAAAGTGAAATCGTCAGTGGAAACCAATGTTTCTTGGCTGGCATAACAGATGTAATAGCGGAATTATCATGAACCAGAAGTTTGACTTAGCCGGGCGTTTGCCTTTAATTGCGATTATTCGCGGTGTGACACCTGATGAAGTACTAAATGTAGCTTCAATATTGATTGAAGAAGGCTTTTCTTTAATTGAAGTACCACTGAATAGTCCAGATGCTCTAACGAGCATTAAAAAGCTAGTGGATACGTATGGTCAAGATAATCTAATTGGGGCTGGAACAGTTACCACTGTTGAG
Source organism: Paraglaciecola sp. (assembly GCF_051252315.1). Lineage (GTDB taxonomy): Bacteria > Pseudomonadota > Gammaproteobacteria > Enterobacterales > Alteromonadaceae > Paraglaciecola. Next base: position 29,735 of record NZ_JBPOFP010000012.1, read on the forward strand.
CAGGCTGAACAGGTCATAACAACTGGCGCAAACTTGGTTGTAACACCTAATTGTAATACTGAAGTGATCAAAATGGCTGTGGCAGCAGGATGTGCCACTTTCCCAGGAATTGTCACACCTACTGAGGCCTTTGCAGCATTGGCCGCTGGAGCTACTGGCATTAAGTTATTTCCAGTATCTATGCTTGGACTCGACGGTTATAAAGCTCTCAATTCCGTTTTACCCAAAGGTACTTTGTGTTATCCAGTAGGTGGCATCGAACCAACAATCGAGAGCATGCGCGATTATGTGAAAATTGGCGCTGCTGGATTTGGTTTAGGGTCTGCCTTGTATAAACCAGGATTGAGTGATGAACAAATACGTAAAAATGCAAAAGATTACGTGAGTTCTTACCACGCTTGTTTGGATGAAAACGCTAAATAACTTAAACCAGGATAAATATTAGTGAGTTAAATACCGATTACACTGGTAAATTGTTAAATATATAAACATAATACGTTTATAAAGCAGTTCTAATCAAAAAAAGAAAAATATTATGAGTGAGTTAGTCTATTACGATCTAAAACGTGCAGCTAAGATGACACCGAGTTTATCTATTCAGGTAGCACGTGAATTAGGCCGGCGCATTGTTGCGGGAACATTTGAACCTAATAGTTTAATTGAAGACGAAAATGCTTTGGCGGATCGTTATCAAGTTAGCCGAGTGGTAGTGCGCGACGCGGTTAAGATATTAGTCGGTAAAGGGCTGTTAGATGTTCGTCGTGGCATAGGCACTAAAGTTCGTCCTCGTAATGAATGGATTTTGCTAGATGACGACGTATTGGCTTGGCACATAACCGCTACGCCTAAACTCGAATTTATTAGTCAGTTGATGGATGTTCGTTTAGCCTTTGAGCCCAAAGCAGCACGTTGGGCAGCAGAACGCGCTACAGATGAAGACATCAAAGAAATTGATGACGCTTGTATTCGTATGGAGCAAGAAACCGGATCATTAGAAAAGTTTGTTGTAGCGGACGCTTTATTTCATAAAGCTGTACTAAGAGCGGCTCATAATGAGTTTTTAAATGCGATGGAAGGGGTGATTTACTCCGCATTATTAGTTAGTGTGCGGATCACCAATAAAGATCCTCGTAAAAACAGTGATTCAGTGGCGTATCACCGCGAGGTATACGATGCGATTGCAGCAAAGGACGCTGATTTAGCTGAGAAATTGACAGAGAAATTATTAAACGATGCATTACGCCGTTTGAAAGAGTCTTATGGTGATGAATTTAAAGGTTAAATTCTACATTCCGTTCTAAAATATCTTGACGATTTTTAAAGGTCGATTGCTAACTAGTGATCGACCTTTTTATTTTAAAAAATTAAATATTATCGAGGATGTGAAATATGAAGACGTTACTTTTTAGCCTAGTTAGCATACTTTTGAGTGTGCAAATTGTTCATGCACAAGTTGCCAAAGATCAACAAACTCTAACCTTGCTTTCGAAAGCAAAGTGGCAGTGGATGGCAGACAAGAACGTAGACAAATTGGATCGCTTATTTCATAAAGAGTCTAAATTTGTACATATGAGTGGCACTTGGAAAAAAGCCAGAGAATTAGAAATAATTGAATCAGGAAGTATTTGGTACAAACAAGCCGATGTTCATGATGTGGCAGTAGAAATGATTAATGATACTGCTATTTTATGGAATCGAATTACCTTAAAGGCTGTCGTAAGAGGCAATGAAGTGTCAAATGAATTTACAGTGACCGAAGTGTATGTCAAAAATAAAGGTGACTGGCAGTTACTCAATCTCACTTTTAGTAAAGTACGAGATACCCATAAAATAGCACACTAATATTTGACCCGTTTTCTCTACTGAGTGAGTTTAAAAGTAAAGGGCGACTCATAGCCATGCTGCAACTTTTATGGAAGCATATATTTTTCTGTTTCACAGGTTTTGTGAAGTTATGTGTAGGTATGCTAAAAAGAATAATCCCAGCCAATTCTAGAATAGGCAATTATCCTCACTAGTTAACTAACTCGGGTTTATTAATATTCTGTTTTAAATTCTGCTACTCTTGTATTACCAGATAATTACCTCAATAGCTGATGGCAAAAGTACTCAAATTAATATTCTTCAGTGCACTTTTTTTAAGCATAAACTCGAGTTATGCAGAACCACAGATTATTAAATATCATCAACATTCGCGAGATGTGAATAATCCAGTACGCCAGTATTATGCAAAACTATTGATGCAGGCGTTGTTAGAAACTAAGGATGAATATGGTGATTTTGAGCTTAGTCCACGCATGTTTGTATCCTCACAAAAACGCTCCTTACAAATATTAGAAGACACTGACTTTATTGACGTACACTGGACTATGACGTCTGCTGAACGGGAAAAAAAATTGAGAGCGGTTTATATCCCCTTACTTAAAGGATTAATGGGATATAGAGTGTTATTGATTAAGCAAGAAAGTATAAATAAAGCGAAAAAAATCACTGATATTTCAGGACTTAAAAACTTCTCTTTAGGGCAAGGTATTGGTTGGCCTGATTCTGATATTTTATTAGCAAACAATTTGAACGTTACCTTAGGAAATTCAAATAGTTTGCATGAAATGTTAGTTAAAAAACGGTTTGAAGGATTTCCTCGAGCGGTCACCGAAGCGTGGAGAGAATTAGACTATGATCCAAATTTGACCGTTGAATGTTGTTTGTTGTTGCAATACATAGCACCTGTCTATTTTTTTGTTAAAAAGGACAATCAAGTTCTGGCTGAACGTTTGACTAAAGGTTTACAAATAATCATTGAAAAAGGAAAGTTTGACGAATTGTTTTTTAAATACCGTGCTCCAAAGGCGATGTTTGATTTAGTTAAATTTGAGAAAAGAAAAAGGATTTACCTACAAAACCCTGCACTAACAGAAAAAACCAAAGCTTTGTTAAAACATACCCATTTATGGTTTTTTCCCGAAGATACAAAAAAGTTAAGCCAACTCGAGTTTAATAATAAGCAAGAGGTTATTAACAAGTAGAAGCAGCTGTAGAATCTACATAAAGGCTTCAATTCGAGGTTATTTATTTTGATTGTTTAAGAGTTTTTTCAATAGTTTGTTTGGCGTTTTTTAGTTCTTTAGCAATTTCTTGGGTATCACTTTCAGAAATCCATCCAGAAATTGCGATAGCTGAATTGATCGGATTACCAATTGCCACCGCAACGGTGTGGGATGGTCTATTTTCGATTTGAGGTGTGTCTGAGCTCACTTCGACCCTTGCGTACCCTTGTTGGCGAATATTTTCTAAAGCATTTAACAAAGGCGTTATGCCTTCTGGGTAACCTGGAATGGTTTTGTCTTGATAGATGTGTCTTACGGTCTGTTCATCTAATTGAGAAAGCAGCACCATGCCAATGCCGCTATTTGTGGCAGCTCGTAGACCAATTCGACCAATTGCTTCGCTGGAAGACATGCCCGGTTTAGCATGATATAAAAACGATACTGAATCATTCCATAATACACCTAAGGCCACGGTTCGCCCAAAAAACGAAAGTTTTTCTAAGGTGGGCATGGCACTGCGTAAAAGACCGGACGCATATAAGCTTTGTGATGCCAATACATGCATGCCGGGCCCAGGCTGATATTTTCGGCCAACGGTTTGTTGAGTAATACCAATTGAGGCCAATGTTTTTAACAAACGGTTGGCTCTAGTCGTTTCTAACCCTAATTGCTCTGCTAGTTCTTTTCCACCTACTGGTATTGAAGATACAGCTAACGCTTGTAAGACAGCAATGCCATCTACAATGCTTTGGTTGGTCTGTGAGCCGGGCTTTGTAATCATAATGTTTAAATTTCTTGAAGTATCATTGTTAAGTTTTGACATGGTAAGCGAACAAAATATAAATTTCTATAATAGTTGAATAGATAAGTGGATAAATTAGCGATTTTTGTTTTTTAAGTGAGTTAAATCAAGGTTTAAGCCGGTAAACTAAATATTTACATATATCTATAATTGCTATTATTGATATTTGATGTTGTAATGATGTCATCAACAAATTGAATAGCAATTTATAAGCATGTCTGTAAGTAATCATCTAAGTGGGACTTTTCCCGTAATACCTACACCTTTTTCAGCCGAAGGTGATATCGACCTAAAAAGTTTTCAATCTGCCATAAACTATATATTGGAATGTGGTGTAGATGGTGTGGTGTTTCCTGGCTTAGCCAGTGAATACAGTTATTTAACTAGAGAAGAAAGATTAGAAACTACTAAGCTTGTGGGTGAGTTAACCCAAGGTAAAGTTCCTTTTGTAGTAGGAGCCAGCGCCAGTACACCCGAACAAGTTATCGAATATTCGGTGTATGGTGCACAAGCTGGGGCGGTATGTGCCATGGTGATGGCCCCCAACAAATTTGCTGGCGATGAACAAGCCATGGTGACTTTTTATAAAGAACTGGCTGAAAAAGCAAACATTCCCATTATGTTGCAAAACGCTCCTGCTCCTATGGGCGCAGGTTTGGCTATTGAAACCGTAATCAATATTCTTAAACAAGTACCCGAAATACGTTATGTAAAAGAAGAAACCATGCCTTGTGGTCAACGTATGGAACAATTACTTGCTTCGGCACCTGACAGTTTAATTGGCGTATTTGGTGGTGCTGGTGGGCGTTACATAATTGATGAATTAGACCGAAATGCTCTGGGGACAGTTCCTGCCTGTGAATTAACAGAGGTACACAAACTTTTAGTAGATGCCCACAAACAAGGTCAATTTGAAAAAGCGCTAGATTTGTATTGCCAGATGATGCCTATTTTAAATATGCAGGCCATTTATCGTTGTAGTTTAACTAAACAGATCCTACTTGAAAGAGGCATTATTGAATGTGCTCAGGTGCGAGATCCTGGCCCCCAACTAGATGCTAAAAATATTCAAGAATTGAAAAAGTTGTATGCCAAATTAGATGGCTTAATGCCAGCCCTAAAAGCTTAAAAGTACAGGTGTAATAAATGTACAACTTGTCACTAGTAAACGAGGAATATAATCGTGAGTCATTTTGATATCGCCATTGCTTTAGCTTTTTCGGCACTGGTTTTTATTTTAGGTTTATCATTTTCTCGGAGTGGCAATAATGTGAAGTCATTTTTTGCCGCCGGGGGAGCTGTGCCTTGGTGGATTAGTGGTTTATCTTTGTTTATGAGCTTTTTCTCTGTGGGAACCTTTGTGATATGGGGAGCGATAGCTTACAACAATGGTTTGGTTGCAGTGACTATTCAAACCACTATGAGCATAGCGGGTTTTATTGTTGGGTTTTATATTGCGCCAAAATGGAACCGAACTAAAGCACTCACTGCTGCCGAATTCATTACTCAAAGGTTAGGGGCTGGAATACAAAAATTTTACACCTTAATTTTCTTGTTTATTTCTATTTTTGGTAGTGGAGCCTTTTTGTACCCTGTGGGTAAAATGTTAGAGGTCACCGCTGGTGTGCCTTTGTCTACAGCGATTATCATTCTAGGCAGTTTAATAATTTTGTATACAGCTGTAGGCGGCTTATGGGCAGTGCTAGTGACAGATGTATTGCAATTTGTGGTACTTGTTGCCGCAGTGCTGATTGTGGTGCCACTCGCCTTTGAACAGGTTAATGGTATTAGTGGGTTTATTGCTCAATCCCCCGAAGGATTTTTTTCCTTAACCAATGCCGAATATGATCCCTGGTTTATGTTTGCTTTTGGCTTTTACAATATGGTGTTTATTGGTGGAAGTTGGGCATATGTACAAAGATATACCAGTGTAGCGAGTCCAAAAGATGCTAAGAAAGTTGGCTTTTTATTTGGTGGATTATATTTATTAGCACCTATGATATGGATGTTACCCCCTATGATTTATCGCATCATGCAGCCTAATTTATCTAGTTCAGAAGCAGAAGGTGCTTACTTGATGATAAGCCAACAAGTGGTGCCTGATGGTGTGATGGGCTTGATTTTAGGAGCCATGGTATTTGCCACTGCAAGTTCGGTAAATACCACCTTAAATATTGCTTCTGGGGTGTTCACCAATGATATTTATCGAATATTTCGAACTAAAGCTTCGGTTAAAGAAACCATGAGAGTCGCGCGTTTTTCTACTCTAGTATTTGGTTTGATAGCGACGGGAGTAGCACTTATGGTACAAAACATGGGAGGCATAGTTGAAGTGGTGTTTAGTTTAGCCGCTATCACAGGTGCTGCGTTGTTTTTACCGCCTATATGGTCTCTATTTTCAAAAGCGCAAACCGGAACCAGTGTAGTGGTCACCACTCTTGTTAGTTTGTTAGTTAATGGCTTTTTTAAGTTTGTCTCGCCGGTCCTGTTCGATTTTAAATTGGAACGTTCACCAGAAATGTTAGTGGGTGTTTTGGTTCCACTGATATTACTTAGTTTGTTTGAACTACATTTCCGATTAGCTAAAAGCCACAATCAACAATATATTGATTACATGAACAACAGAATCGACAACTCTACATTTGAAAGCCAAGATCATAACGATGATCAACAAAACTTATATGGCAGAAAAATTATCGCCATTGGTATTGGTATGATCGGTTTATTTGTATTGGGATTAGGTTGGATGGCTGATTATGCTCAAGGTGTGTTAGCTATGGTAGGTATGGCAATTTTGGTTTTGGCTTTGTTTGTTAAGCCAAAAGCCGATCTAGCTAAAGTTGAAGGGTAATCTTATGTCTTATCAAACACAGTTGTTCGATTTAACCGCAAAACGCATAGTGGTGACAGGTGCCAATAGAGTCACAGGCATAGGTGCGGCCATTGCCCAAGGTTTGGTTAATCATGGTGCTGAGGTGGTTATTCACGGCCGTGAAAATACCACCGAATCTCAACAAGTCTTAACTAGCCTTAAGAAGGTTAACCCTAAGTGTGAATTGATTATACAAGACCTTGCCGAACAAGGTGCTGGCAAAAGTCTTATCGAAAAAATAGAACAACAAGGACCTATTGATGTCTTGGTAACTAATCATTCATTGCAGGTATTAGGGCCGTTTGCCCAGCTCAGTCAAGACCAAATTAACCAGCAAATGCAGCTGAATTTTACGGTGAATGTTGAAATGTTACAAAGTCTACTGCCTTTAATGGCTAAGCGTAACGGCGGCAGAATTATCAATGTGGGCAGCGTGAATCAAGATTCACCCAAAGCAATAGTGTCTGTGTACGCAGCAATGAAAGCTGCACAACATAATTTGCTCAAAGGATTAGCTCAAGAATATGCTGCACACGGTATATTGATGAATAGCATTGCACCAGGATTAGTCGATACCTACCCAGAAAATCGTGCTGGCGATGAACAAGCTTGCCAAGAGTGGGATGAATATGCCAAACAACTTAATTGGTTAGGCAGAGCAGGAAACCCAGAAGAAATCGCAGGGGCTGCTGTGTTTTTGGCCTCGTCAGCTAGTTCTTTTATGACAGGGGAAACCCTTAATTTAACCGGTGGATTTTAATCTATGCCTGATTTAGTTAAATCGATTCAAGCCTTTGTGGTGACCATTCCACGAGAAGACACACTTTATGGTGGACTAAAAGCGCGACCCGGAGAAGAAGTTAACAACAAAGGTTATTTTGTCAGAGCAGAAAACCGTACTGTTTATCCGAGTAGTGACCGTTCTATTGTGATTAAAATGACTACACAAAGCGGTCTAGTAGGCTGGGGAGAAACCTACGGTATTGTTGCGCCCGGAGCAACCATAGCTCTAATTGAAGAGTTATTAGGTGACTTTGTGATTGGCAGAGATCCCATGGATCGTGAAGCTATTCATGACGACTTGTACGATATGCAACGTGTACGTGGGTACAACGGCGGATATTATTTAGATGCCTTGGCTGGGCTCGATATCGCTCTTTGGGATTTGGCCGCTAAACAAAGTAACTGTTCTGTTGCTCAGTTAATAGGTGGTGTTAGGCGTACAAAAATTCCGGCTTATATTTCAGGTTTACCTAAAGCGACGTTAGCCGAAAGAGCACAATATGCCAAAGAATGGCAAGGCAAAGGGTTTAACTGTTTTAAATTTGCCTCTCCGTTTGCGACAGAGGGCGTAGTGCAAGAAGTACAATCCTTACGTGACGCCTTAGGTGAAGACGCTAAAATTGCATGCGATTTGTTATGGGCTTATAAAGCTCACGATTCAATATCTCTGATCCAAAAAATGGCTAAACACGATTTATGGTTTGCCGAAGCACCTGTACCCAGCGAAGACATTGAAGGTTTAGCTAAAGTGGCAGACAAAGTCGACACGGCTATTGCTGTAGGGGAAGAGTGGCGGACCGCTTATGACGCAATAGCCCGTATTAGCCGAAATGCTTGCAGTATAGTGCAACCAGAAATGGGCCATAAAGGCATCACTGAGTTTATGCGAATTGCCCGATATGCTGAAGCTCACCACTTAGAAGTGATCCCTCATGCCACTATAGGTACAGGCATCTTTATGGCGGCAAGTTTGCAGGCTAGTGCTGCGATTGCTGCGTGTAGCTATCACGAATTTCAACATCAAGTCTTTTTGAAAAACCTTCGTTATGTGAAAACAGATATGGCCTGTGAAAACGGCTTTTATTCGTTGCCCTCAGGGCCTGGACTAGGTGTGGAGTTAGACGAGCAGGCAATTTCGCCATATGTTTCAAAAGTAATTTCAATTTAAATTAGGTAAAAATAATGTTTATAAGCAAAACAATAAAAACCTCAAGTGCTCTGCTTTTTTTATTACCATTTTGTGCCTTGGGAACTGGCCAAGGTGTGGATCCAGCGAGTGATCCTAAACAGCAACCCTATTCAGGAACCGATGTAAGTGGTTACAAACTCACTTGGTCTGACGAATTTTCAGGTGACAAGGTTGACGAAAAACGTTGGCACTACCGATTAGACTGCAAACATTGGAGCCAACAAAAAGCTGAAAATAATGTAGTAGTGGGCGGTGTTTATCGTATTTTGTTACGAAAAGAAACATTACCTTGCCCGACTAATCACTGGTTACAACCCGGCCAAAAAGAAGGTGATGAGCCTGCTCGAGAAGTGCAATACACAGGCGGCGGCATTATCTCTAACGACTTCTTACAGTACGGCTATTATGAAACACGGATGAAAGTACCTTCAGGTGCTGGTTGGCATAGTTCTTTTTGGATGATGGTTGATTTAACAAAAGATAAAGATCCTAGTGATTTAGAATTTAATCCTTTAGATAATCCCGAGCTAAAAAGTCATCTAGAACTTGACCCATTTGAAAATGATTCCATCGATTTACATCATTACCAAACCGATGCTCATCAATGGAAACCTAAACCTGGTACAGAAGATCCCGGCCGCACTCAAAATAAAGTGGGCACTAAACAAATTTATTTTAAAGACGGCACCTCTTTAGATCAATTTCATGTGATTGGGTTTGAGTTTACCGAAATGAAAGTAAGATATTTCTTTGATGGTAAATTGGTAAGCGAAGCTGATTTTGCTGCAGACAAATATAAACACAATGCGGTAAATGTTTGGTTCACAGCCATTGCCAGCTATCTGCGTAAAACTAAAGCCGTGGATGATTCAAAGCTACCCGATGAAGTACAAGTGGACTACGTGAGGTTTTTTGAAAAGTAAATAAACATATTCGTATTAATCTCGAATGACTAAACTAAAGGCAATAACATAATGTTATTGCCTTTTTTATTACCTTGAGCAATGTAATGTTGTTGATAAATGAATCACTAATTATCCAATTTGATTTCGACCTTCAATTCAAGTGATTGATTTGGCTCAAGGGCAGTGAAGCCATTTTCCGGGTTTTCTATGTGCGATAAATTCAATTCTTGAGTAATAGGTTCTAGGCATATCGTGTCAGCGTTAGCCATTCTATATACACCTAAAAAGAGTCGACTATTGGAGTTGGCACTGAGATTCATATTCCGTTCCGGGGAGGTGATGGCAATATGTCCGTCCCAATCTCGTACCGTATAACATTCATCATTAATATTGCCATGGACAATATTCAACCTAGCCTTTGGACTATTGTTGACCTGTATTTGCATGTTTTTAGTCAGCTTAAAGTAAGGGTGTAAACCTAGGCTTGCCGGTGCAACATTGTTGGCCATATTGATATATAGTAGTGTAATGCTAATTGAGTCGGCATTTAATTCTATCTGCTGAGTCAGTTTATATGGCCAAGGCCAATCTTTATGAACTGGGAAGGATAGAATAATAGAATTGGGGCTTTGTTCAATTAGGTCACAACAACTTTGCCAAGCGTAACCATGCACCGCGGGTTTGTCTTTTAATAAATTACTGGCTTGTTGAAAGTGTTGACCTTGCCAGTCAAACCCTTGTTCTGGTAACCAGCTACAAAAAGGCGCCATCACAAAACAGGCTCCTTTCCTTGGATCTGTCGCCCCTAGGTTGGACTGCATAATAGGCTGACTGTTGTAATACACTCCAACAATAGCGCCACCTAATTCAGGGTTTACAAATGCTTCAAGGGCACCTTGCTTAAGGTGAATTAAGTTATCTGTAGTTGCATAGTTACTTGTGGCCAAACAAACTACTCGTTAAACCGTGAGTGTTAGTTTGATAACTTAACAAACTACCAGAATAAGGATATTGTTTTTTATTTTCTGGGCTTATTCCATAATTAGCGGTAGTGATAAATAGGGTATCTAAGTCCTTGCCGCCAAAGGTAACACTGGTAGGTCTTGCTACTGGTACTTTAAGTGATTCGACTAACTTTCCTGCTGGATTAAATTGTTTTATTGCCCAACCATCCCACATGGCTACCCAAACATGACCTTGTTCATCAACTGTCATGCCATCGGGTTTTCCTTCTGATTCTACAAAAGTGGTAAAAACTTGTTTGTTAGATAATGCTCCACTGCTTAAATCAAAGTCGTATTGGTAAATAGTCCGTGAAACCGTTTCTACTAAGTAAAGTTTATCTTGCTCAGGCGACCATGCTAAGCCGTTGCTAACAGCAAACCCTTGGTCTTTGTTATGCATTTGAAGAAACGGGTCTAAACAATACAAATTCCCACTGGCTTCACTTAGGGTCTTATTCATGGAGCCTAGCCATAAGCGTCCAACGCCATCTACTTTGGCATCATTAAACCTGTGTTGCTCATCTAATGCCTGACATTCAAAAATGGCTTGAGTACGACCACTGTGAAAATCAAATTGCACAATGTCGTGTTCAGTCACTAAATATAGTCTGTGATCTTGCCCTTCAAAAATAGCTGAAAACGCAAAAGAAAGCTGTTTACTGGAATGTTCTGTGTGGCCATAACTATTAAGTGGCATGTAACGATGCACGGTCTTTAAACCTACATCTACCCAATACAAACACTGTTCTCGAACTGACCAAACAGGGCTTTCACCTACACTGTTTTCAATATTTAAGACTTGGTTCATTATTTAATATTAATAATAGCAATTTGTGGTTAATATATTAACAGCTTACTTATCTTCTTCCAAATAGGTATTTATTGTTACATTATTTTCTAAACGTTAATTTATATTCGTAAGTTATTGTATTTGTTTTTATTTGTTTAATATTTTTCATGTTTATCAATGCTTTTAAAAATTTAAATTTACACTTAAGTAACAATAAATTAAAAAAACACTTTCTTTTCTCTTTGTTAAATTGCTATTGTAGCATTTTGCTATTATGGCAATTTGAGAATGTACACATCACATAAATATAATAAAGGGGCATAAATTGATTCCAAATACCAAAAATCAACACGGAACTTTTTCATTGACATCTATTGCTATGGGCGTTGTTTTAGCTATAGGGACGACGACATTATCCGCACAAGAAAATGATAAAGAATTAGAAGTAATTGAAGTTAAAGGTTTTGTTCAAGGGTTAGAACAAGCTAGAGCGATTAAGCGCGAGAATACACAATTCGTAGACGCGGTTATGGCTGAAGACATTGGTAAATTACCAGATGTAAATGTGGCAGAGTCTTTACAGCGTGTGTCAGGTGTACAACTTGATCGCGGTATTGGTGAAGGTACGTCTGTCAGTATTCGTGGATTTAGAAATAACGTGATCCTAGTGAATGGCCGTGAAATTATTGATGGTGGCGGCCGTGGTTCAAATGGGCCGGATACACTAAATACATCAACTTACAGTCTATTGGCTTTGTTACCTTCAGAAATGATTTCCCGCTTAGAAGTGACTAAACAAGCTGGTTCTGAGGAAATAGAAGGCTCGATCGGTGGTGTGATAAACATAGTGACCCGTAAACCTTTAGCAAATAAAGGCTTGCAGGCGTCGGGTGGTGCTTCAATCACTTATGGTGACTTGGCAGATAAAGCCAATTATAAAGGCTCATTCTTAGTCTCGAATACCTTTGCTAACGACACTGTTGGTTTAATGTTGGGTGCAAATTTTGATACGCGAGAAGTAAGAGAGGATGGTTTTAACACTTTCTCTGGATATAGCCGACTAACTCAAGGTGGGCCTTTTAACTTTTTAGACATTGATGCTGGTAATGCGGCTACCGATCCGAGCGGCAATTTATTGAACCCTGATCCAAATGGCGATGGGGTGAATGGTTTGATCCATCAAGAGCCACGTGTTTGGCAAATTAACGATGAACGAGACAGAACGGGTTTTAATTTTGTTGCACAATGGCAAGCTACACCGGATTTAGAGTTCAGCTACGATTTGTTATCAAGTAAGTTGGAATCAGACCGTCAACGCCGTTGGATAGGTACCTTTATTCCATATGCTCGATTAAAAAATGCAGTATTAAATGAGAATGAAGTCTTGGTTAGTGGCACCTCAGTTCGAGAAGCACAAACTAATGTAGAGTTTAACGGCTCTTCGTCTGAAGTAACATCTCAAGCTTTAGCGATGGATTGGACGGTATCAGGCTCATTGTCAGTGACTGCCGAGTTAGCTTTTACCGATGCTGAAACCAGCCTTCATCAAACTTTCGCTCGATTATTAGGTAACCAAAAAACTGATATCGATTTTGACTTTGGTCCTGAAGTGCCGGTTATTAGTTTCGATGCGTCTGCACTCAATGACTTAAGTCAGCTTAATTTGTTCCAGTTTAACGATAACATTACTCTCAGTAATGCTGAGCATACCTCTTTTAGAGTCGATTTTGATCAAGACTTAAACGATACCTTGTCGTTAGAGTATGGTGTCAGGTTATCCAATGTTGATACTGCGTTAACTGAAGTACAAAGAGCAACAGTAAGACCTAGAACACCTGGTGAACAACTAGGACAATTTGTTGAAACTTGGTCTAGTCCTGATTTCTTTTCAGGCGAGTTAGAAGGATTGCCAAGAGACTATTTAGCTTTTTCTCACCAAGCCTACAGTGCAGGCGGTTGTACCGTATTTAAGGACTTTTTCTTAAATCATCCTGATCCTGCCCAAACAGCGGCATTTACCAATGGCTTAAATGGACAAAGTTGTACTAATAGTGATCATTTAGATGCGCCTGCCGAAGTTGAAGAAGAGTTTCAATCAGCATATGCGAAGTTAAATTTTTATGGTGATGTAGGTGACATGGAATATTCAGGAAACTTAGGTTTACGTTATGTAGATCGACAGCTGACTTCTATCGGAACCCAATTAAATGCAGATAAAACTAAAACACGTTTGGTGACTAAGTCTGATAACCAAGAAGTATTGCCTTCTGCCACATTAAAACTAGAAGTGACTGAAGATCTAGTCGCGCGTTTTGGGGCGGCAAAAGTATTGGCTTACCCTAATAATGCTGACCTACGTAACCGTTTATCAATTGCTGGTAACGGAACGGGAACAGCGGGCTCTCCTGACCTTAAACCCTTTAAAGCTGATCAGTTAGATATCTCTCTAGAATACTATTTAGAAGATGCTTTATTGTCTGCCGGTTATTTTACTAAGTCCATTGATTCATTTGTGGTGAGTTCAACAGCATTGTTGCAAATCCCAGGATATGTTCATCCTGATAATGGCTCGGACCAAGCCTTGATTAGACGAAATATTAACGGTGACGGTGGTTCGGTAAATGGGCTAGAGTTAATTTATCAACATACTTATAGTTTTTTGCCTGCTCCGTTTGATGGTTTAGGTACTTCAGCCACATACTCTTATATTGATAGTGAAACGCCATTTATCGATATAGAAGGCAATAATTTACCTTTACCTGGTTTGTCTAAGAATAATATTAACTTGGTCACTTTCTGGGAAAAAGGGCCGTTTGGCTTCCGTATTGCTTACAACTGGCGTGATGAATATTTAGATCGTTTGGGTTTTAGCGGCTCAGGTGTTTTTGCCGATGATTACAAAGACTTATCTATGACTGCTAGATGGGATATAGATGAAAAAATGTCATTAGATTTTCAGGCTACTAACTTGTTAAATTCTCGTCAGCGATTGTTTAACACCTATGAAGAGGCGACACGCAGTATTGTAGAATACGGTTCTTCTTATAGTTTAAGTTTCAGAATGTCTCTGTAGTAGACACTGTTTAAACTAAGTAAAAGCTCTATCCTAGTGATAGAGCTTTTTTTTGAACATTGATTAAAGTTTGGAGGGAACTGGCCTTAACCTAATCCTAAATAAATTATAAATTCAAAATAGTTTAAATTTCTAATATAGCAATTTTGTTCCGTATGTGTTTTAATATTGTTAATTATTTGAGTGTAAGTTGAATTTAGGTGTATTTATGCAAAGAATCATTTTAAGCGTAGCTACGGCTTTGTTGATTTCATGTACTGGTGAAAATAGTAGTCAGGATAAACAGCAATCCGTTGAAAACAATATTCAGTCTAGTAGCTCGGCTAAAAAGCCGCATATTTTGTTTATTTCCATTGACGATTTTCGTCCAGAGTTAGCCAGTTATAATTCGGGCATAGCCGTCACTCCAAATATCGATGAAATTGCCCACAATGGTGTACGTTTTTTGAATGCCCATGCACAACAGGCTATTTGTGGTCCGTCTCGCGCCAGCACTATGACAGGTTTGAGGCCTGATACATTAGGCGTGACACATAACTACGTGAAGTTTCGTCATAAACTCAAAGACGTGAAAACCATACCGCAACACTTTATGGATAATGGTTATGTGGCAACACACGTCGGAAAAATATTTCATCACGGTGATAAAGATGCGGACGTATCTTGGAATTACCCTGCGGCCTACGACAAAATCAGCCATATTAAAAAACCAAGTCGTTATGCGTTGCAATCTAATATGGATTTACAAACCAAACAACGCAAAGAGATGTTTGCTAAATATGGGGAACAAGCCAAATTTGGTTTAGGTAGTGGTCCTGCTTTTGAAAAAGCAGAAGTAGCAGATACAGCCTATGAAGACGGATATAACACTGAATTAGCCATAGCGACTTTGAAAGAATTGTTAGCCAAAAAAGATGATAAGCCAATTTTCTTCGGTTTTGGTATGAACAAGCCACATTTACCTTGGGTTGCTCCGAAAAAATATTGGGATTTGTACGACCCTGCTCAAATCGAATTATCTGCTCAAACTGAAGGGCCAAAAGGTGGTGCCGCTATGGGTTTACATGCCTCTTTTGAAATGCGTACTTTTTCAAATGTACCAAACGCTGGGCCCATTCCAGACGATCTAGCTGTGGAGCTAAAACATTCTTACCTAGCTAGTGTAAGTTATATAGACGCTCAGATAGGCAAGATAATGCAAGCGTTTGAAGAGGCGGGTGTTTTAGACAATACCATAGTCATGTTGTGGAGTGACCATGGGTATCATCTTGGCGAAATGGGCATTTGGGGTAAAGCCAGTAACTACGATATTGCTACACGTGTGCCACTTATTCTATCGACTCCAGACATGACAAAATCCCAAAAAGGCTCAGTGAGTGAAGCGTTAGTGGAGCTAGTGGATATGTATCCTACTTTATCTGAACTTGCCGGGCTTGATGTGCCAAGTCATCTAGAAGGCCTGAGCTTAGTTCCTTTATTAACTCAGCCAGACCTTCCTTGGAAACAAGCAGCCTTTAGTCAATTTCCTTCGCCAGCGCTAAGAGAGTGGGGAGCTTTCCCATTACGTAAAGGTATGCGCGAAACCTATTTTGGTCCCTTAATCGAAAATGTTGAATCAAGAATTCAAAACCAGCAAGGTGACAAATGGGACAGAGAATTATTTGAGCACCATTTAATGGGGTATTCAATGCGAACTCAACAACATAGGTTAGTGGCGTGGAAAGATACTCGGGATGTGACCAAAGTCCCCTTGTTTGTTGAGCTGTTTGATCATCATACGGATCCAAACGAAACAGTGAATATCGCTGCACAACATCCAAAGGTAGTGGCAAACTTACTGCAACAACTTAATGCAGGATGGAATAACAATAAGGTTCAATTGAATTGAGCCTTATTGTAGTTAGCCTTAAACTTCTGATTTGAATATTTCATGTAATTAGGTACTTTATTAAGACTATTAATTTTTAGGGTTTCTTACACAAGGATGATTTACGATGATTTTTACTAAATTTACTCGCAATGTTAAAGCCCAAAATTGGTTAGGTGTTGTTTTAGATTTTTTGGTGGTGGTCATAGGTATTTTTGTTGGCTTGCAAGCGGCAGATTGGAATCAGTCTCGTTTAGACAAAGAAGAAGAAAAGTATCATCTTCAATTTTTATATGAAGAACTGGTGCAAAATGAAAAGGATTACCTTGAAGAGTTAAAGGGGATACAAGGCACTCTTGATAAAAGTTTTTTAACGAGTCAGCTATTAACACAAGATTCGTGGGATCAAGAACAACGAAAACAGTTTGGCCAGAGCCTTTTTGCGCTTTTTAGTTTTTGGGGAAAAACTTTTAGGCCTGTATCACTTCGTCGAATGGTGGATGACGGAAAGTTAGATTTAGTAGCATCAAAACCCTTACAAAAGGCTATTCTAAAATTTGAAAATGCGTATTTAGAGGCGATTAAGCAAACCAATTATTCACAGGGCATGTCTAAGGTTATTACACCAAAAATTTCTGCGTCAATAAAATTTGTAGGAATGAATATTGTAAGCACAAATGACGCTTTACTTGATAGTTCCGTACTTCGCAGCAGTGTACGAGACAAAGCTATACTGCAACGCATTCAATTAGATACCTTAAACTCTTTGCAAAAAGAGCGAATTAAGCTGATTACTGTTTTAAAAGATGTGGTGTCTTTATAATGTATTATTTAAAAGCAAGTTCAGGGTAAATAAAACATGTAAGGTATTCAACTCAAAGTAACTTTGTTACATTTATTCCAAATATTCAACGAAATAGTCAAAATGTTATTAGAGGGAATCGAGACCTTATTAGTGTTGGCGCAAGAGTCGACCATGAGTCGTACAGGTAGCCAGTTTTGTTTCGGTCACGCTATTAGTTTTCACTGTCGCCCATAGTTATTGATCTGCGGTGTAAAAATGCTTAACGACTTTATTACACCGTGGACTAAAAATATTTAAGTTACGCTTATGTTTTGCGTGTTAATAAACGTGTCATTTCATTGATCATTATATTTCGAATAAAAGGATTTAACTTGAAAAAAATAATACTATTTTGTCTTCTTACTTCTGCTTTTGTGTTCGCAGAAAAGGTCGATCTGAAACAGGTTCTTATAGAAGCTGTGAAAATAGATAATCAAATAAAAGAACAGACGAAAGACAAAAGTTTAGTTGAGAAAATTTTATTTATTGAAAACTTTGCGAAAGAGTATTCTAACAACCCCATTGTTTTAGATTTAATCATGCAAGAGCTTAGTGCTGTGTACTCTTTTGCTGGTTCACATAGAAAAACATTAATTGCTAGAGATGCAACAGTTGAAATCGACACTTCAGGCTTTGAGAATTTAACCGGCTATCAAGAAAAAGACGCTGTTGTAGAAATTTTAGAGCGCGCCAAAAATCATCAAATTGTTATGGTAAATGAAGCCCATGATATTGCACAACACCGAGTGTTAACTTATAGGCTACTCCAAGGCTTGTGGAAACAAGGATATCGTTATTTCGCTGCAGAGACGTTAACCCCCATGTCTTCAGAACAAATTGATAAAGGTTTTATTACTTCCCAGGTAGGGTATTACACAGATGAAGCTTTGCATGCAAACCTAGTGTTAAAAGCAAAGGAAATAGGTTTTGAAGTCGTTTCATATGATCAACACAAACCAAGCGTAATGAACACTACTGATGAACGTGAAACTCACTCGGCGCTGACCATTAAAGAAAAGGTATTTGATAAAGATCCGAGTGCAAAAATTGTTATTCATGTTGGCTACTCCCATATAAATGAAGAAAAATGGTTAGCAAGTAAACTTAAAAACATTACCAAGCTAGAGACTCTAACTATTGACCAAACTACACGAATAGAACGAAGCCAAGTTAAATATGAACATCCAACCTATACGAATGTTGTTAAAAGTGTGAACTACCGGAAGCCTTTTATTTTTGTAAAAGGCAATGAAGTTTGGAGCTCTGATAATAAGTGGGACATATCTGTTTTTTGGCCAAGAACTCGATACCTTAATGGACGTGCGGAGTGGGCCACTTTGAATAGAAAGCCATACATATCAGCGTCGAAGCATTGCAAAAACTTGTACCCGTGTATGATTGAAGTGTTTAAATTTAATCAGCCATATGAAGTGCCCTTAGATAGAGTCATAATATCGTCTAAATCCGAACCAAAGGCCGTATTCTTATCTCAAGGGGGTAATACTCTTGTAGTCAGTGATGGTCGTGGAAATCAGATTGCAAAAATCACCTTACAAAATTAAAGGTAGCTACCAATGGCGTTTGGGTCTAATAAGGCTGCCACGTAGTACGTGTATGACATTTTAGAATCTTACAGTTGGGATCGTTTCAATCTCTATTCATAATACCCTAGCTATTTTGCCGCTCTGTCTATACTCATAATATCGCTCAACAAGTTATCAATCAAAAAGAGTTAAAAATTTAATAAATCTATTTGCAGATAATGTTCCGCAGCTAGCTTTAACGCCATAATCGAAGATATAGTGATAACCATGGGGCGGATCATTTTTTGTCCTTTAGTGATGACCATTCTGGCACCTACTTGAGCACCAATAAAACTGCCGATTGCCATAACAATCCCCACTTTCCAAAGGATCAAGTCAGCAATAATGAACATACAAAGTGCACCAATATTTGAGGTGAAGTTCAGCACTTTAGTGTGTGCGGTTGCATGCACAATACTCATGCGCATCATAGTGACATAAGCCACCATATACAGAGCGCCAGCGCCCGGGCCAAAGAAACCATCGTAAAAACCAATACCCGTGCCAAATACCAAAGCGAAACAAGCTTCAGATATTTTTGCTTTGCCGGTTTGATTGGTCATAGGAGGAGCAAAAATAAAATACGCTGAGATGGCCAATAGTAATATTGGGATAAGCCCTTTGAGTGCTTGATTATCTATGAATTGAATCAACAAAGATGCACATGCCGAACCAATAAAAGTAAAACCAATGGCCACGCGCATCTTACTAATACTCACTA
Organism: Paraglaciecola sp.; assembly: GCF_051252315.1. Classification (GTDB taxonomy): domain Bacteria; phylum Pseudomonadota; class Gammaproteobacteria; order Enterobacterales; family Alteromonadaceae; genus Paraglaciecola. The sequence continues at coordinate 49,215 of NZ_JBPOFP010000012.1, forward strand.
AGCCATTTTTTATGAAATATAAACTAGACGAGAAACTGGCAAAAGCTCCTTGTAACTTATTGGTGGCAAGTGTTTGTGCTGGTGGAATTCCTGCGGCAAGTAAAGCGGGTACCGTAATTAAACCGCCACCACCGGCAATTGAGTCTACCCATCCAGCAATGGCAGCAACGAGAAATAATAAAGCTAAGACTTCTAAAGATAATTCCATTCTTTTCCCATTAACTGTGAATATACCGATGGCGGCAAATTTAACAGTATGTATAGAGCTTATACAGCGAAAAAGTAGAATTTAACTCATTCTTATTTGGAATGGGTTGGGCTGGCTTACGTTACTAAGTAAGCCTGCTTTATCAAACAGGCTTTATTTACAAGTTCATATACAAGCTTAAAAAAGTCAGCTTATTTTTTTGAGGTATTCTGCATGACTAGGCAATTGATTGACCTTCGCATTTATGTCGTTTTCTATATTGTCTAAGAACTCTTTTAATTCTTTTTCAGGTAACTCGTCTGCTAATGGGTGGTGTTGTTCTGGGATCAAACCTTGACCAATCATCACTTGTAACCAAGAGTCGACAAATATCTCGTTCTTGTTTTGTACAAAACGCCCGGTTTTCTGAAACAAATCCATTCTTCTGCGAAGTGAACTTGGGATTTGCATATTTTTACAAAACTTCCAAAAATCTGAATCTTCTCGTTCTGTTTGGCAATAATGTAAGATAATGAAATCTTTGATTTCGTTGTAATCGTTGGTCATATAGTCGTTATATTCGGCTACTTCTAGATCGTTGATACCATACGTAGGGAAATATTTAACCAGTTGCATAATGCCTTGCTGGATAATATGAATTGCAGTTGATTCAAGCGGTTCAATAAACCCACTGGCTAAACCTAATGCTACACAGTTTTTATTCCAAAGTTTTTCTCTATAGCCCGTTTTAAATTTGATTTTTCGGGTGGGGGTCAGGCTTTTTCCTTCAACACTTGATTGCAAAATTTCTTCAGCTTCATCATCAGACATATATTGGCTGGAATAAACAATACCGTTGCCCATGCGGTGCTGCAGAGGGATCCTCCACTGCCAGCCTGCATGATGTGCGATAGACCTGGTAAAAGGCGCTGGATCTTCAGTGAGTTCTGTTTGAACGGTAATGGCTGAATCCATAGGCAACCAGTGAGATAGGTCAACAAAAGGCGTTTTTAGGGTTTCATTGATTAATAAACCTTTAAAACCAGAACAATCCACAAAAAAGTCACCCGTTACCACAGTGCCATTTTGTAGCTCTAGTGACGAAATATATCCCTTGTCGTTCTGGCAATTAACTTTCTCAACTTTGCCTTCGACTCTGGTGACACCATTTTTGATTGCTTCTTGTTTAAGCATTTTTGCATATAAACTGGCATCTATATGGTACGCAAAGTTCAGGCCTTTATCGTCATGGGCAAACTTATGCATTTCAGCTGCTTTAGCTTCAAGATTATAGTCACTGAATGGTTTGCTAATACCTAAGGTTTTTCCTCGACTCCAGTACTCATGAAAACCAGCAGCCCACATGCCAAAACCTGTTGTGCCAAATGCATGGAAGTAACTGTGATCTTTTTTCTGCCAGTTTTCGAATTGAATGCCTAACTTAAAACTACCTGAGGTGTTTTTTACAAAATTTGAGGAGTTACAACCTAATAAATCATTAAAGAAATGTAGACTCGGTATCGTCGCTTCACCTACCCCAATAGTGCCAATTTCATCTGACTCGACTAAAGTAATATCTAACTTAGTCAAAGATTTAGATAAAACAGCTGCTGCCATCCAGCCAGCTGTTCCACCACCTAAAATGACAACCTTTTGTATTTCTTTACCCATGATCTTCTCTTTAGATTTAATAACGTTATTCACCAAGGACATTAATTCTTAGCTAATACACTCATGAAATGAGTGTACCTTAAAAATTGTACATTGTTTACAATTTGCTGATTTACGACTCACAGTGTCTATAAGTTAATAGATAACGTATGACAAGAATACATTTTTGTTTAATCTCGTTTTTACTTTCAAATAATTCCACTTCAACATGGCTAGTAGGTAATTGCTTAGTAACGATGATTGCAAAATGCTTTTACTCTGCGTGCAATCATTCCTTTGGTGGCTGATGTTAAAGCATCGTTTGAGATTTGTTGTGATTCTGGTTGTAATTTTTGTTGTAATTCATAAACATCATATGTTTAAATAGGTGTTATCTGGTGGGATCAAGTGCCATAGGTAGATTGATAACGGTCATTTGTATTTAGGCTTAAGGTATCAACCTAAACACGTATATGTACCATAATAAAAAATAGTGGTTAATTAGAATTGAGGCGTACAACATGGTTTCAAAATTATTAAAAGGCTCTTTCGTATCATTATGCTTACTGAGCCAACTGGCTTGTAATGCTCAGGTGACAAGTCCAAAGCAAGTGTTAAACAAAAAGCCTAATGTATTGGTTTTAATGTTTGATGATATGCGTTTTGACACCTTTTCGTATCGAGGTGGTCCTGTTAATACGCCCAACATTGATGCCTTAGCCGCTGAGTCAGTACGTTTTAATAATGCAATGACCACAACAGGTTTATGTTCACCTTCTCGTGCAGCAATGTACACGGGACGCTGGGGACATAAAACAGGATTAGACGACAATGTTGAGTTGTACCACACGCGTATCGCAGAGCTTGATCCAAAAGAAGGCGGACTGATCCGCAGAGCATCTGATGCTGGTTATCTAGTCGGTCATGTTGGTAAATGGCATCTTGGTGCCCGTGGCACAGAAATGCGCGGAGCAGAAATTGATTTGGGGCATGGACATGAGCCACGTGAACGTTTTAGCCGTGTGTATACGCCTTACGCAAAAATTCCACAAGTGGAAGGGTATTACCAAGGCAAGTTAGACAAGGGCAACGAAAAACACGAATATTTTCGTACACTAGATGGCACCTACCAAGACACCAACGCTTATAAAAAAGTGGTGCATGGTCAAGCTATGATCAAAAAAATGGCACAAGATGATCGTCCATTTTTTGGCATCGTAAGTTTTAATCAACCTCATCCTGCTTATCGCGTTCCTGAGCCATATGCCAGCATGTATGACCCAGCCAGCTTAGAATTGCCGGGTAACCATTTGGCCAAACGTGTGAATAAACCGTTAGCTCAAGATGGAATTTGGTGGCCTTGGCATGATGTAGGTCACATGAGTGATATGGATTGGCGTAAATCACGTGCATTTTATTACGGTGCAATCGCTATGGTAGATCGAATTATAGGTGACCTAATTAATACCGCTAAAGAAGCAGGGGTCTATGACGATTTACATATAGTGTTAGTCGGCGATCAAGGCAGTATGTTGGGCGAGCATGGTTTATATGACAAAGGTCCTTATGCCTATGACGAGTTGATGCGTATGCCTTTATTGATCCGTAATCCACAAGTGGCACCTAAAACAATTAATCGTCAGGTGTCTATGCTGGATATCACACCGACACTGGCTGAATTAATGGCATTAAAAAGTGATGGTGACGTAGATGGGCATACTCTTAAACCACTAATGGAACAAGGTGATAAGGCCGAAGATGGACAGCCTGATGCAGCACTTTATGCCTACGAATGGTACAACGGTTCTTGGTTTGGTATTCGTGCTATTCGTACGCCAGAGTATAAATTTGTATGGAATCCAGGCGACAACCGAGATGAATTTTACGACCTGACAAAAGATCCGTTAGAGATAACTAACTTAATAAAAGATAAGGCTTACAAAAAGCAGAAAGCTGAAATGGTGGCTTTACTCAAATCTGAGTTAGCTAGAGTGGAAGATCCCTCACTAAAAATGTTAAACCATCATGCAAAAGCCTATTTAACAGACAAACAACCTAAACAAGCACACTAGTATATTTGGAAATATGAACATGATTAAACAAACGTTAATTAAATCTGTATGTGCCTTGTCGGTGCTCTTGGCCAGCGCAGCATGTGTTAGCAAACCTGCAGAAAGGCCCAATATATTGGTGATTTTAACCGATGATATGGGATATGCCGATGTTGGCTTTAATGGCAGTACTGATATCAAAACGCCAAATCTAGATGAGTTGGCTGCTAACGGAACTATCGTTAAGTCTGCTTACAATGCTCACCCATTCTGTGGGCCAAGTCGCGCAGGTATTATGACAGGCCGGTATCCTCATAAATTTGGCTCTCAATTTAATTTACCTAGAGTAAGTCGCTCTGGTGGTTTAGGCATTCCTATTGAAGAAACCTATATCAGTAAAGTACTACAGGATTCTGGATATTATACTGGCGCCATAGGCAAATGGCATTTAGGTGAAGAGTCAGATTATCATCCAAATAATCGCGGATTTGATGAGTTTTATGGCTTCTTAAATGGTGGCCATGATTATTTCCCAGAAAAGTTTGTTCCAGCCTATGCAAGGCAAAAAAAGCAAGGGCTCGATCACGCTATATTCGGCTATTTGCGACCATTAGAAAGAAATGGCAAAGAGGTGCAAGAAACAGAATACGTGACAGATGGCTTATCCCGAGAAGCTGTTAATTTTATTCAAAAAGCCGGAGAGGATAAAGCCAATCCTTTCTTTTTATATGTTGCTTACAATGCGCCTCATACACCTATGCAGGCCAAAGCTGAGGATATGGCGCAGTTTCCAGAAATTAAAGATAAGAAGCGTAAAACCTATGCAGGAATGGTGTACGCCGTAGATCGTGGTGTTAAACGTATGGTTGAATCACTCAAGGCGACGGGACAGTACGACAATACATTAATCGTGTTTTTCAGTGATAATGGTGGTAAGCCTAAGACTGGCGCTGATAACTCACCGCTAAGTGGCCGCAAAGGAGACGTATTAGAAGGCGGTTACCGAACCCCTATGTTTTTCCATTGGCCGCAAAAAATCCCAGCGGGCCAAGTGTTTAGCCACCCAGTTTCAACTTTAGACCTATATCCAACATTCTCTAGTTTGGCCCATGCTGACATTCCAAAAATTAAAAAACTAGATGGTAAGGATATTTTTAATAGCCTAGTGGAAAACACCAGTCCTAGACCCGGTGAAATGATCTATGCAGTACGTCATCGATATGGTTTTTCTGAAGCGGCTGCTCGTCAAGACAACTGGAAAATAATAAAACGAGACAAAGAATGGCAGTTATTTGATGTTGATAAAGATCCAGCTGAAAAGTTTAATTTGGCAGCTAAACACCCCTTCTTAGTGCGAGAAATGGTGGCTGAAATGGAAGTGTGGAGTTGGAGTAATGTGCAACCCAAATGGTTCCATATTCATAAAGAGGGGACTCAATGGCGAGAAAAAGCCATGCCTAGGTACCACGAAACCTTTAGTTTAGAGCAGCAAAATTAAATAATCTCTAAATTAAACCTGCAAATGAAGCAGCCTTATAGGCTGCTTTTTTATTTCATATACTGCTACCAATTATTTACTGTATTTGGTTTTACTCCTAAAACACTACCCGATCCATACTCTTTAATAACTCTCAGTTGTGGGTGTTTTTTTGCACCAAAGAGACTTAAATTGCACTAATAGAAATTATTTATGTTAAATCTCTGTTATTAAAGTATTGCAAATGCAAACATCATATGTTTATATTGATTTAATTAATCGGGAAATCAATGTTTAACTTAACGGATCTTTAATGTTGATCCTTAATTTAGAAACTAAGCTTTGAACATTTTCCTATTATTTGAAGTTCGTAAACACAAAAACACAGACGCCGCTTAGGCGGAATTATAGGTATACGGGATTAACTACACCGAATACCAAGACAAATGATTTGAACGTGGAGAGACCACATGAAGTACAACTTTAAACTAAATGCAATATCAGCGGGTGTGATTGCGTCATGTATGGCTTTGCCATTAATGGCTCAAGAAGTTGCCTCGCAATCCAATGCATCTGCTCCAGAAGCGACAGATGATATTGAAATTATCGAAGTTTCTGGATTTAAAACCAGTTTACAAAAAGCAATTAACGCAAAACGTTTTGCTGAATCGGTATCAGACTCAATCCACGCTGAAGACGTGGGTAAATCAACAGATCAAAACATTGCTGACGCACTATCTCGTGTAACAGGTATTTCTGTACAAGAGTCAGATGGTGAAGGTACACGTATCTCTATTCGTGGTACTAACCCAGCAATGAACCAAATTTCAATGAATGGTGTAGCTTTGACAGGAGGCCTAAGTAGCGATACAGGCTCTCAAGACAATAGTGTTGATTTAAGTACTTTCTCTGCTGATATTTTGTCTTCAATTGATGTGGTTAAAACAGCTTCAGCTGATCAAGATGAGGGCTCACTGGGTGGCAGCGTTCAATTAAGATCTGTGAAACCTCTTGGATTAAATTCCAATAGACGCTCCTTCACCGTGGAACAGCGCGTCAATGAATTTTCTGATGAACAAGATAGTCGTTTAGTGGGAAGTTTTTCACATAAGTTGTTCGATGATTCTTTTGGTTTCATAATCACCGCGTCACATGATAATCAAAAAACACGTTCAGACCGTATCAACACTGATTTTGCAAGCGGAGCTTGGCAGTTTGATGACTGGGGTTCAGGTTCACGTAATGCCACAGACTTGAATGGCAACCAAATTCGTATCGCGCCTTTCCAACGTATTAACGCTAGTACAACTGGTGATGTATTTGACCAAAACGGTAACTCCGTAACTTATTTAGACGATTCTGGCTCACTCATTGGCGACCTTGCAAACCAAGTCATTTACGATGGAAACGGTAAAGCACTATATGATATTCCAGCAGGTTTAAATCCTGAAAGTATGCCAGAAGGTCAAACATTACATTATGGTGACTTATGGGCCGGAGCAAGGGATTTTGTAGGGTTTAACTTAAATACCAATGAACGTAAACGTACGTCAATTAGTACTGGTTTTCAGTGGCGTCCAACTGACACTTTAGATATCCAGCTTGATATTACTAAAACTCAACAGGACTTACATACCGATAATCAAGGTTTACGTTTAAACCTGACTGACATTGCCTCATTGGTACCGGAAACTGACGAACACGTTATTGACTTGTCGACTAATACAGTTGAAAAGATGACAGGTCGTCGTTTTACCGGCGTATTTAACCGCCAATCTGGTCTTAGAGAAATTGATACTGATGTTGTGTCATTTACTGTTGATTATGACATTACCGATAATTTAAGTATGAATTTTATTGCCGGATACTCTAAAACAACAGACGAAACACCAGACGGCGGTGATAACCAAAATGTGGTCATGAACACTGCTCAGTGGGGAACTGCGGGTAAAGATGTTGTCATGGGTATGCCTGTGGAAGATTATGAGAAAGTCGGATACGACTGTACTAGAGGCAGTTTGGCAGATTGTAGTTATCTAACTGGGTCTACTGTTGGTGTATTTGATGCTTTAGACGGTTCAGCCATTGATGTACGTAGCCGTTTCAACCCTTATGATCTGCAGCATAACCACCTTGGCGGTTTTACTTTCCGAAATAACAAATCGTTAGATGAGAACAAGTCTTTATTCTTAGACTTTGAATACTCACTAGACAGTGACTACATCACCTCAATTGAGTTTGGTGGTAAATACGCTGAACGTTTAAGAGATATTCAAATTAGTAATGTTCGTATTGAAAATGCGAACGGTATTGCCACGTCAGATGAAGACGATGGCAGTGCAAATACTGAAGGACCGAGAGGCTTCGCTGACATCAATGTCATAGATATATTGTCTGGAGAAGCATTTCCTTACGATAATTTTGGTGAAGACATTCAGTCGGATCGCAGCACCCCCTTCTTTAACGGTTGGCCTATGTTGAGCCATGAAAAGGCACTTTCCCTTATCACTGGTGAGAATGCGGGTGACTTTAATCCTCGTGTGGATATTGGCCAAACCCGTAAAATAGAAGTGGACACTAAAGCTGTATATTTAAAAGTGAATTTTGAAGCTTTAGATGGCGCGTTAACAGGTAACATTGGTGTTCGTTACGTTGAAGACGCAAGACAAGCCACTGGTGTAGGCGGCATCAACTACATGCGCCAACCTTGGATTGTTGATCCATATGAGTTGTTGGTTGAACGTAACTTAACCGATGAAAATAATCCTGCTTGCCCAGAACCTGTTTGGCAAAACCTAGGCACAAACGGTAATTTGGACTGGCGTAATTCCCCAGCAAATGCTGATGAATTCCAAGATTGTTATGCATGGCAAGTGGCAACCGCATACAACTTTAACAATATGCCTTTAACACAGTTAAATGGTAGCCCTTGGAGGGGAGCTGGTGCCTTTGATGCGACAACCAGTACCTTACCGGCAGATTTATCTGACCCTCAAGCAAACCGTATTGTTTGGATGAATTTTGATGACAATGGCCGCCCAACGACCATAAATAGATCACTTGCAATTGAAGACATGCCAGTGATTGATGCCAGCGGCAATGTTGTTCCAACCGCTGCTAACCAGTGGTTACGTTTTGGTTTCACTAACGCGGGTATTCGCCCAGTTAGCCCTTTTGTTAGCCGTCATACAAGTACCTGGACAACGAATGTGGATGGTACCGACTTGTATGATATTCATGGTGATAAAGTATGGCAACGTATTGGTTTTGTAACTAACACGGCCAAGGTTGAAGCTTTGTTACCGAGCATTAATATTAACTACGCTGTAAACGATGAGTTTATTGTCCGTTTTGCTTCAAGTAAAACCATGACCCGACCAAACTATGATTCACTGAATCCGCGTACACAAATTAACGAAGGTGGTCCTTGGGATCCTGCAAACGGAACGGCTGGTAATACCGGTCTTGAATTCTTGGAGTCGACTAACTTAGATACCTCTTTTGAGTGGTACTTCAGTGAAGACGGTATGGTGTCATTGGCGTTATTCAACAAAGATATGAAAAACTTTGAAGAAACCGTCAGCACGCCTTTCCACTATAAAGATCGTAAAACGGATTATGAGCTGCAAAGTGCCGATTTGTTATTAGAGTTCGATCCTAATCGTACGCCAGATGGCTCTGAAGATGGCTGTCACGCAGAGCGTTATCCTGCTGGTTGGGTATCCGAATGGAGCATCCAATGTGATGTCGCTAATATTAACGTTGTGAAAAATGGTCAGGGATCGAGTGTAACCGGTGCAGAGTTCTCCTACACCGATAATTACGATTTCTTGCCAGGCTTGGGCGCTAGCCTTAACTACACCTATCAAGAATCAGAGCGTGATGCGGAAGAAATTGGTACCACTGGCAACTTCCAGCAAGGCATAGCTATGCCATTTACCCCTAAACACTCAGGTAACGTAACCGTATTCTGGGAAAAGGATGACTATATGGTAAGACTTGCACACAGATATAACGGTGTTCAAGTTGTGAACTCAGGGATCCAAGGTGGTGTAATTTGGCAAGACGAAACCAATCGCTTGGATTTAAGCTCAAGCTATAAATTAACTAAGAACATCAGTTTAACCTTTAATGCTATCAACTTAACCGATGATACGCGTCGTCATTTCTACACCTTTGATAACGCAACCAATGCGTTAGATAACAATGACCAGACGGTTGTACTGGATGAAGGTGATGCACAAAACGAAAGTGTTGTGTCCTCTCGTACAGTAGCAGCATTTAAGTCGGGGCGTCAGTACCGTATAGGTATTCGAGGCACCTTCTAATTCAGCCTAATTAGTTATTTTAAGTTTTAGCATTAAATTGAGCAGTGGAAACACTGCTCCTTATTAAAAATTGGAGAAGTAAGATGAAACACAACTTACTATTGAAAACGGCAGTCGCAGGTGCAGTCATAACTGCACTTAGCGCTTGTTCAGATGTTGAAAAAGGGTATGACCCTGAAATTAACGCTTCTAACCCTGTAGAGATTACCCAAGGTGAATCCTTTACGGCAACATTAACGGAAGATTCAGGTATACAAAGCGTTAATTTGGTTGACGGTGTTCAAATAGGTGGAGCAAACGCCACTGACTTTGCTGGCACAATCAGAATTACTCAAATGGAGTTTGCTGCGGATCAAAACTTTATCACCCCAGAAACAGATTCAAATTCAAGTTTAGTATCAAGTGCTAAAGTATCCCCGTTTTGGCTGGCAGAAGATGGACGTACTTTAGTGGTTGATACGGATAAATTTTCGGAAAGCTTACGTTTTTGCGATAACACAGATGTACGTGGAGGTCCCCAAACGGCTGATGGTGCTCCAACACCTGACGGTAACTCAGACTTCCCAAATACTGTGGTCTACACCATTTCTTATGAAATCAATAATGGTTATAACTACGCTCCGGGAACTGAAATTCCCCGTCGTACGTTGCAGTTGCAAATTGATGCTGCTACTGACCCTGTTACTACAGTTGCTATTGCAAATGTAAGCGTACCGGCTGGCGGCTCAGTCGCCGCTGTTGCACAAACAGCACCTGTGTATGCTTGTAATAGCGCTATTACTTATTCAGTAGCAGACACTTCTGTGGCGACAGTAGATGCTGATACTGGTTTGGTGACGGGTGTTGCTCGTGGCACAACAACTATCACAGCGACAAGTGTTGATGGTGGTCATAGCGAAACTGCTGATGTAACGGTGACCGCTGGGTTTACTCTTGATATTACAAATGGTGATATGGACGAGTTAGGTGCCTTGACCGGTACCAAGTCTATTCCTGAGTGTGTTCGCACAGGACTTGTGGTAGAGCCAACATTGCATATAGAAGGTGAATCATTCACTGGAGATTACACTTATGATTGGACGTCATCGGATGGTGCCATCGCAGTTGAACAAGAAGTATCAAGAGGATTTGGCGGTACAGCTATTTTAGCTCCTGCAAATGAGGGTGATACTGCAACATTAACTGCGGCATACGGTTCAGGATACACGGCTGGCGTTGCAGCTGGTGATATTGATGGGAAAACGGTTGATGTCACGGTTGTGAATAACATCGCCTGTGATACTGAAAACCCTGCTGATGCCACTCCTTATGATTTTAGTCATGGCTTCGAAAGTGACACTATGATCAATGGTATTCATATCAAGGTTAGTTCTGCCAATAATTCAACCCGATGGATACCAACTGGCAGTATGAGCACAGTTTCCCCAGCGTTAGGTGAAGGGTTTGGTGGTTCTAATGCAATGAAGATAACCGTTGTTGATGCTGACAATGGCGGGGCTGATGTACCTGCAAATGGTGGTATTGGCACGTTATTGCAGCGCTGGAATTCAAGCACAGGTAGCTGGACAGCCAGTAATTTTGGTAGACCTACAGCCATAGGTAAAACTTTTGAATTTTCAGTCTGGGTGAAGTTAAGTACCTTAAGTGAAGAAGGGCAAGATAGAACCATCACTAACTTTATGTTTCCATGGAAAACCGCTGATGATGCGACTTATCACAGTATTCCTGAATACAACAGCTGGGGGCGTCGAAATGCACCATTCAACATGCAATTGACTAAAACCTTAGTAAACACTACTGAATGGCAGTTGGTTGAATTAGGAGAATTCACTATTCCAGAAGATTGGACTGGGTTGCCTCAGCCGATTAAGTATAACTTCCATTTTGAAGGTGGGTTTGCAGACGGCGACGAAATCTTATTAGAAGATCTAGCTGTAATTGAAAAATAAGGCTTTCAATATTTGAGCTTGTATTAAAAGGTCTGCAATTGCAGACCTTTTTTGTTTAAAAAGAGGTAAGCCCAATGAAGTTATTAAAGTCCTTTGTTTTTGTCATTGTCGCGGTTTTACTTTTGTCCAAATCGGCTTTGGCTAATGAAGACAAAATTATCGAATTGGTTGTTCAAGACAAAATTGGATTTGAAGAAGTGCCTGTCGTCCAGGTTGAAGTTCAAGTCAGTAAAACTCGTGAGTTACATGTAGCAGTGGTTAATCTGAATGGTTGGAAAACCGTCAAAAAGACGCAAAAACGAATTAAGCAATCAGGCAAGTTTCACTTTGAAGTGCCCATAGATAATTTAGAACCAGGTAAATACCGCGTTGATACTTATTTAGCTCCGCGCAGGAAAGGTTGGGCTGATCGTATTACCGAGCCAACTCGCCGTAACTTAGTGGTAATGAATCAAGCAACAACACCAAAAAAATCGGTGTTTAGTAAAGAAGATAAAGTTAGAAAAGTCACTTTTCCTAAAACAGTTGTGGGTAATGAAAGTATTGCGTTAAAAGTAAAATACGATATTACCGAACCAAGAGATTTGCATATCAAATTGCTAGACAGCGGAAATTGGAAAGAGTTTGGTGCGCTTAAATTTCCAGTAAATAAAACAGGTGAAGTCAATGTGCCGCTTAGCAATATGACCGATGATTTTCCAGCTAGCAAATATGCGTGGGTGGTTTATTTGTCGACGAAAGAGAACTCAGTTCCCTTAAGTAAAAAACAAGGCAAACATTTTGAGCTTATTGTCAAAGAGTCACCTTAAGTATCCTGAGTTCAGGTTAAGTAACGCACATTGGGGCGTTTTTTGATCAATAGCAATAATCAGTATTGTTAACAATTTGGTCGGAAAAACATTGCTTTATTAAACATCATATGTTTATATTGGTGGTATAAATTTAAAGTGCTACACAGAATGTTAGGTTTTGTACCACTAATTAGGTCGAATTAAATATGAAAATAGAATGTATTAAAACACATCATCTTCGTTGTCATTTAGACAAACCTTTTGGTTTTTCTCAGTGGTCATATGATCAGCGCAATGTATTAGCGATTGAAGTTATCGCAGATAATGGTGTATCTGGGTGGGGCGAATGTTATGGCCCGGCAGATGTTATCCAAGCAGCTGTTGAAAAATTCTATGCTCCAAGAATTATTGGTTTAGATGCTTTGTCTACCGATATGATCTGGCATCACATGTGGCGTTCGTCTTTAGATTTTGCACGTTCTGGTGTGATGATGTCCGGCATGTCGGGTATTGATATGGCTTTATGGGATCTAAAAGGTAAAGCATTAGGGTTAAGTGTTAGTCAATTAATGGGTGGCCAGCTGCGTGACAAGGTGCCTTGTTATGCTACCGGTATGTATTATCAAGATTTACCAGAAGATGAATTATTACCTGCACTCGTTGAAGAAGGTGTGGCGTATGCCAATGAAGGGTTTAAAGCGATGAAAATCAAAGTGGGTAAAAACCCTGACTTTGATGAAAAATTCATTGTGGCCTTACGCAAAGCGTTACCCAATACCATACTGGCGGCTGATTCTAACCACGCTTTCGATTTACCAGAAGCAATTCGTATAGCTAAGGTCTTAGAAGACAATAATTACGCATGGTTTGAAGAACCTCTTTCTCCTGAACATCCTAATTTATTCCGCCAATTGCATGAAAAAACCAATGTACCAATTGCTACCGGTGAATGTGAACAAACGCGTTACGGCTTTCAAAAATTGATTGAAGCGGGCGGAGTGCAATTGGTTCAAGCAGATTTAGCCTATTGTGGTGGGCCCAGCGAAGCGTTAAAAATTCGTGCAATAGCTTCTGCTAATGGTTTGAACATGATCCCACATGTTTGGGGAACACAGCTAAACTTAGCAGCGGCAACTCACTTTTTAGCTACGGGTTATGCAGAGCCAGGCCGAGCTGAAGAACAAAAGTTATTCTTAGAATACGATAGAACAGAAAATCAACTGAGAGACAATTTGTATTCAGTTGAAGTTGAAGTTAAAAATGGTGAAGCCATAGTGCCCACCGCGCCGGGTCTTGGCGTACAAATTGACCTGGATGCTTTGAAAGATTATGACGTATGTGCGACGGAAACTAAATAATGAATACAGAATATAAAATGTTGATCAATGGTGAGCTGGTGAGTTCACCTAAAACCTTTGAGGTACTCAATCCAGCCACTGGAAAAGTTCTGGCTAACGTACCCGACATGTCTCCAGAACAAGTTAACGATGTATTAGTAGGGGCAAAATCAGGTTTTGATGTCTGGTCTAAAATGTCGCTGAATGATCGCGAATCTTTGATCATGGAATACTCGACATTATTGGAGAAAAACAAAGATCAAATTATTGATTTGTTGATTGCTGAAACCGGTAAACCTTTAGACAATGCCGAATACGACTTTGGCATGTTAATTACCTGTTTAAAATATTTCGTCGAAGAAGCTAAACGTATTGAACAGCCGGTCATTGTTGATCCCGACGGACGTTTCCATCACTACATACAACGCCAATCACTAGGTGTGGTGGTGAGTTATTTAGCGTGGAACTTCCCGTTACTTAACTTAGGTTACAAGCTAGGTCCTGCTTTGGCTTCAGGTTGTAGCGCTATCGTTAAACCTTCGCAAGTGACACCTCTTGCAACACTATTATGCGCCTCACTCGCCTCTCAAGTCGGTTTTCCGGCAGGCGTGATCAATGTCATTTCAAGTGATGACTACGATGTGACAAATCCCTTATTAACCAGTGATATTCCATCTATGTTCACTATGATTGGCTCCACAGCGTCTGGTGTGTACTGCATGCAAACAGCTTGCACAAGTGTGAAACATTTCTCAGTTGAATTAGGCGGTAACGCACCTGTTATTGTTTATGACGACGCTGATGTAAATAAAGCTGCGACCAATATAGTTGATTTAAAATACGCTAATTCAGGCCAAGTGTGTGTGTCTCCTAATCGTTGTTTTGTACATGAATCTGTATACGACGAATTTATTGCTACAGCAAAAACGCACGCTCAAGGTTTAACCTTAGCCGTTGGTCGTGCTGAAGGTCGCATCATGGGACCACTAAGCAGTGAGAAAGAACGAGCAAGCATTTTAGCTCGGGTTGATGCAGCGGTTGCCGCTGGGGCTAAAATAGAAATGGGGGGCTGTATTCCCGCATCTCATCCAGATGGTTTCTTTATGGAACCGACTATTTTGTCAAATGTGGATCTCGATATGGAGATTGTCAGTGATGAAATTTTTGGTCCAGTGTTAGCCGTTATTCCTTTTTCTGATCAAGACGACATTATTGCCCTTGCCAATGATTGTGAATATGGCTTAAGTGCATACGTTTATACCACTAACTTAAAGCGTGGTTTACAAGCAGCCTCAGACATTCAAGCTGGCAGTGTGTGTGTTAACGAAGTGCATTATTCGGTGCAATTACCACACGGTGGATTAAAACAAAGTGGTGTGGGTAAAGACTGTTCTAAATACAGTATGAGCGAATACTTCACTAATAAACGTGTGTCGATTTTAGTTAACGATTAGTTAAAGGTGCTGTGATGAACTTATCTTTTAATACGCTTTTTAAATGTTTTTCAGTGGCTACAATATTATTGTTGTCACTGTCTGCTCAAGGAGCCAAAAAGCCTAATATTGTATTGTTGTTTTCAGACGATGCTGGGTTTGCTGATTTTGGTTTTCAAGGCAGTCAGGTCATGATAACGCCAAACTTAGATAAACTCGCTGCTCAAGGTGTGAGGTTTGAACAAGGTTATGTGTCTGATCCTACATGTGGTCCTTCACGGGCTGGACTGATTACAGGGCGCTATCAACAACGTTTTGGTTTTGAAGAAAATAACGTGCCGGGTTACATGAGTGATAACTCTGCGGCAGATGGTTATGACATGGGTATACCTGTTGACCAAGCCACCATAGGTGATTACCTACAACAACAAGGTTATGCCACGGCTTTTTATGGTAAGTGGCACGTGGGTGGAGCGGATAAATTTCATCCTACCAAACGTGGCTTTGATGAGTTTTATGGATTTAGAGGCGGTGCTCGTAGTTATTACCCTTACGAGGATGGCAAAAAACCTGCTCACCAGTTGGATTGGCTAGAGCGTGGTTTTGGTCAGATGCAAGAACATCAAGGTTATTTAACCGATGTGTTGGCTGCCGAAGCGAATAATTTTATGGAACGTCAAGTTAAACAAGACAAACCTTTTTTTGCTTTCATGTCATTTAATGCTGTGCATACGCCTATGGAAGCAGATCCTGCGGATTTGGCTAAATTTCCGAAGTTAAAAGGCCATAGAAAAACCGTTGCAGCTATGACGTTAGCTCTAGACCGAGCGTCTGGAGCAATTATGGATAAACTCACCGAGTTAGGCGTTGCCGACAATACCATAGTCGTGTTTACCAATGACAATGGTGGCCCGACTGATAAAAATGCGTCTGATAATGCACCGTTAAGTGGCTCTAAGTCGAACCATCTTGAAGGCGGAGTACGTGTACCTTACGTGATTAAGTGGCCTGGCAAAGTGAAAGCCGGTGAGACTTATCCCTATCCAGTAAGTACCTTAGATTTATTACCTACCTTTTTTGCCGCAGCGGGTGGCGATTTAACCCCCATTTCCAACCTTGATGGCGTGGACTTGTTGCCTTATTTGAATGGTTCAAAAACCGGTCGTCCGCACCAAGAGTTATATTGGAAAAAAGATACACGTGCTGCTTTACGTATGGGTGATTGGAAATTGATCCGGTTTCCAGACCGCCCAGCCGAGTTGTATCACATCACCAGTGACATTCAAGAAGTACACAACATGGCCAGTGAACAGCCAGCGTTAGTGCGTGATATGTTCAAAAAAATATTTGCTTGGGAATCGACTTTAGAAAGACCCCGTTGGTTATTAAAACGTAAGTTTGAAAACTATGATATTGAGCGAATGGATATCTATCGCAAACCTTTGGCCGATCGCAAAACAGATAATAATAAGGTCACACCCAAACCCTAGTTCGGGTGTGGTAATGCCAAGGTGCGAAGCCAAAAAGTACTAGCATCTTTTTTTTGCAGCGTGCCGGGTTTCAAAATCAAAAGCGTGACAGCAAGCAAACCCAAGTAACTATTCATCAGATTAATTAGACCAATTCTGTTGGCAACTTTTAGGAGTTTTTCTTATGGCACGTTTTAAACTGTCAGTTATTTCATCGGCAGTATTAACCCTAGGTTTCTTTACCAGTTGCATGGTTAATTCTTCTAGTTCTAAAAACGAGGGTCAAGCGTATTCACCTTCGTTTGTTGAAGCCTTTGCTGATTTTAAGCGAGAAGAGAAAAACTTGCGTCAATGGGATACCGCTGTCGTTGCTGATCTAGACCAAGATGGCTACCCAGATTTGTTATTAAACGACCATGGTTTTGCCATGCGCGTGATGTGGAATAACAAAGGTAAATTTAGTTTTCCTTACGACATTATCATGGGTGACATGCATGGCATATCTGTAGGTGATTTTAACCAAGATGGCCAGCTGGATATTATTGTGTCTCGTGGCGGTGGTTCAGGTGCTAATGCTCGAAACTCAAAAATAATTTCAGTAAGTAAAGATCGAAAATTTACACCTTTGGCTAATTTTGTTGTGCCTTTAGAGCTGATGCGCGGGCGTACTGTTAAGTTTGTTGATTTAGACAAAGACGGTGATTTAGATTTACTTAACTTCGCTTTTCCTTCCAAAGAGAAAAAAGGCCAAAGTGAAAACTACATCTATAAAAACAATGGCGAAGGTCAAATGGTGTTAGAGAGTACTATTGCCCCTTCTCAACAAAATGGCCAAAAAACCTTAATCACAGATTTTAATCAAGACAATATTCCAGACATGGTGGTATATGGTCACGGTTCAGCTAAGGCTTACTTAGGCAATGGCGATTTGAGCTTTAAGGATGTAACTCGCTCTGTATTACCTAACATTAAACATGTGACTGGAGTGGCAGAAATTGACTATGACAATGACGGCGACATGGACTTATTTGTAACACGTGGTGAAGAATTTTATGCCGGTGAAACTTTTTATGAGCAAGAAACTAAAACCTGGGGATTCTTTACTAAAAGAGGGAAATTCGATTTTCCAGGTCTAACTGTGGGCGATATCTTAAATGTCGAGAACCTACAATCACAATGGCCTAACAAAGATTTATACGTAGGTGAGTCGGCATATGATTATGCCTTTCCTGGTGAAAACCATTCAGGCAGAGACATTCGATTATTAAACAGTGACGCTTTAGGTTTTGCTGAAACCATGGATAAAAAAGGGACTTACGTTGGTTATGTGGGAAATCGTCAATGGCGCATAGCGGGTGATATGTGGTCTCCATCTACCGGGATTGTGCATGGTGTTTTGTCCTATAAAGCTTCAGAACATAAACCTGGGTTAGCCGATGTGTTATTAGAAAACCGCCGAGGTAAATTTGTTGATGTGACTGCTAAACAAGGTTTGTTAGCTAAACAACACTCAACAGGTTTGGCTGTGGCAGATCTAGACAACAATGGTTACCAAGATTTAGTCGTACGCCATAGAGGAAACTTAGTCAGTGAAAATACGTCTACCGTATATTTAAATACAGGTAAGGGATTCAAGCTATCGCAAAACCATGGGGTCACTACACCTGAGTTAGGTGCTATAGGTATGAGTATTCAGCCTATCGATTACAACCTTGATGGTTTAGTAGATTTGGTGATTGGTAATGAAAGAGGCAAATGGCATTTGTTTAAAAATACTGCTGAATCTGTTGGTGATTATGTCACCTTGGATTTTAGTGAGTATGTGAGTAGCCAACCTTCTGCCTTAGGCGCTAGTGTAAGTGTTACCGCCTGTGACAATACACAAACCCAACGAATTGGAGCAACAGGAGCCAACTATTCTTTGAGTTTTAATCCATTGCTGCATGTTGGTTTAGGTCAGTGTAAACAACCGGTTAAAGTGCAAGTGACTTGGTCTGATGGTAGTCAATCCAGACAGACTATTTCTAAGGTTAATCAACAAATTAAGATCAAACGTTAATTTAAGTATGGAATTGGTATAAATCACAGTGGGGGCCATTATTTTCAATAGAAATGAGCTAATCCCAACTGTGATTATTTTTCCAATGAAATGATATAATGCTTCTCAAACCTATTACCCAAATAGAAACCCATTGAGAAAACGTTCTATATCTTATAATCAATCCGGCTCTTCTAGTCGCGTTAACAACAAATCTCGCCGTAAAAAGGTGTCTCAGCCAATTGGGCCTGTAAGATCATTTCATATTGATGGCCTCACCCATGAAGCAAAAGGCGTAGCACGTGCTGATGGAAAGGTTACTTTTATCGCCGGAGCTTTACCTAACGAAACGGTCAAAGCACATGTGGTTAAGTCTAATCGTCGATATGACGAAGCTAAGTTAGTTGAAATTGAACAAATTAGTGAACATAGAGTCAGCCCTCCTTGTCCTCACTACGACGAATGTGGAGGTTGTAGCTTTCAGCATTTAAGCGTAGAACAACAAAGAGTTTCCAAGATGTCTTGGTTACAAGGGCAACTTCGAAAAGTGTGTTCGCCAGAGCAGATAACCACACTAGCGGATTCTGCCTTTGAATATCGTCGACGAGCGCGACTTTCTGTGCGAGTTGTGGAAGGTAAATTGTTGTTAGGTTTTCGTGGACAATCGAGCCAACAAATCGTTTCTATCGATAATTGCATAGTGCTTACTCCGTTATTACAGCAAACTTTTAAGGCGTTAAAGTCAGCGTTTAAGATAGGGGAAATGGAAGATCCAATTGCTGCCAAACTAGGCCATATTGAGTTATTGGAAGATGACAAAGGTGTGTCTGTGTTGTTTCGTCTTACTGATAATTTGAATTCTGATAATCAAACAAAATGGCAGTTATGGGCACAGCAAAATAAGCTAGAGCTCTATTGGCAACACCAGAACGAAAGTCGAGCCCAGGTGTCTCAATCTGCAAAACGGGACTACCAAGTTGATGGGTTAAGCTTGAGTTATCACCCACAGGACTTTATTCAAGTTAACGCTGCCATGAATACTAAAATGGTAGAACAAGCTCTAGCTTGGTTAGCGCCTGCTCAAGACGACGTTATCTTAGATTTGTTTTGTGGCGTGGGGAATTTTTCATTGCCTTTGGCCAAACGTGCTAAACAGGTGGTTGGGGTTGAAGTGCAAGCGAGTATGGTTGAGGCCGGTAGGTTAAACGCCGAATCCAATCAATTGACTAATTTATCTTTTATCGCCGCAGATTTAACCCAAACAGCGCATAAAGAGATTAGTGGGTTAGGGGTGACCAAAGTGTTATTGGATCCACCAAGAGCAGGAGCGTATGAGTTTTTACCTAGTCTAGTTAAATTAAAACCAAAACAAATTTTATATGTCTCTTGTGATGCGGCAACCTTAGCTCGTGATGCAGAATACCTGCTAGAACATAGATACAAAGTTGACCGCGCTGGCATGATGGACATGTTTCCACAAACCGCACATATTGAAACCATGTTGTTGTTTACTAAATAACCTAAGCTCGGGATAGGCCGAGCCTCTCGATAACGCTCTTTTTGTGCCTGGCGGCGTTGGATTTGTTGTCGGGTTATTTAGTTAATACCGCTGCCATGCCTGTGTTGAACGCTCGCATCCATTTGGTACAAAATTGTCCTTTGGCGATACGATTGATTTCAATCACTGCTTTTTTCTTAGGGCGTTGATTATGCCCTTCATGGGCTCTAGCATGTGTGATGGCGTCAAATGTATCCAATATGGCAAGTAGTTTTGCCCCATCACAAATATCAGCTTCTTTAATGCCCAATGGATACCCTGAACCATCTATACGTTCGTGGTGCTGCATAACTATTTTTCTGGCTTCATTCCATTGATTCAAATTTTCTAATAAGCGGGCACTTTTGTATACATGAGAACGCATTAAGTTAAACTCATTGTCGGCTAATTTTTCTTGTTTATGCAGTATTTCAATTGGCATAAACGCCATGCCAAAATCATGCATGTAACAAGCAACCGCTAATTGAACTTCATTAACAGGTGAACCAGCAATTTTATTAATGTAGCCGGCTAATTTAGCAATTCTGTCTCCACGACCTTCCCAATACATAGAACGTTTTTCGATGGGCTTCATTAACTCTCTAAAAAATACTAAATCTATTCGTTCTTGTTCTGTTGTAGATTTGGGTATACCGGTTGTAGCAATACTGGCCGGAGCTTCAGATGGCGAATCAGCTGTATCGTTATCATCATCTAACCCTAAGTCTAAACTTGGATCTAATAACAAAACTGCTTCACCTAACAATCGTTCATGTTTATCTGAATTGTCGGGCGTAATACGTTTAATTTGGGTAACTAGCTGAGAAAATAGTTCTTCGTCGTATTCTGCTTGCCCATTTTGAATACAGCTTTGGACAAATATTTTTACTCTATCCATTGTGAGCAATACTAAGTCGCTCATGTTACTGGTGTATAGAAT
>NZ_JBPOFP010000013.1:0-67387 GCF_051252315.1 Paraglaciecola sp.
ACTTAATACTAGATTTCACTAGCTATTTTAGAAGTTTTGACCAGAACATTTAGCTGTTTTTACGTCAAAGTTTCCGCAGCTAACTGGCGCTGTCCAATCAGATATTAGGTTTTTAGAGCTAGGTAAAAAGTCAGACCAAGCATCACCAATTACTGTATCAGGCGTTTCCCAAACTACTTCTAATTGACCGTCTTCTTGGATTTCACCAATTAGTACAGGCTTAGACAAGTGGTGGTTAGCGTTCATGACTGCAGTACCGCCAGTCAAGTTAGGAACAGCCACACCAATCATTGCTTGTTCAACAGCGTCTACGTCAGTGGTTCCTACTTTTTCAACTGCTTTAGCCCACATTTGGAAACCGATATATGTCGCTTCCATCGGGTCATTGGTTACACGTTTGTCATCTTTGATGAATTTTTTCCAAGCAGCGATGAACTCTTCGTTTGCTTCTGATTCAACGCTTTGGAAGTAGTTCCAAGCAGCTAAGTGACCAACAAGAGGTTTAGTATCAAAACCAGAT
Organism: Paraglaciecola sp.; assembly: GCF_051252315.1. GTDB lineage: Bacteria > Pseudomonadota > Gammaproteobacteria > Enterobacterales > Alteromonadaceae > Paraglaciecola. The sequence continues at coordinate 521 of NZ_JBPOFP010000013.1, forward strand.
AACTCTTCTTCACCTACAGAGAAAGCAACAACAGGGATATCTTCAGCAGAAATACCTTGGTTACCTAATTCTTTGTAGAAAGGAATGTTTGCGTCGCCGTTTACAGTAGAAACAACAGCAGTTTTCTTACCAGCAGAACCAAACTTTTTGATTTCAGATACAATACCCTGCCAATCAGAGTGGCCGAAAGGAGTGTAGTTGATCATGATGTCTTCGTCTTTAACACCTTTAGCTTTTAAATAAGCTTCAAGGATCTTGTTAGTTGTACGAGGATAAACATAATCAGTACCGGCTAATACCCAACGAGTCGCACCGATGTCATTCATTAAATAATCAACAGCTGGAATCGCTTGTTGGTTTGGCGCAGCACCTGTATAAAATACGTTTTTAGAAGACTCTTCACCTTCGTACTGTACTGGGTAGAACAACAAACCGTTTAATTCTTCAAGTACAGGCAATGCAGATTTACGTGATACTGAAGTCCAGCAACCAAAGATAACGTCTACTTTTTCTTTAGCTAATAATTCACGAGTTTTTTCAGCAAACAAAGGCCAGTTTGACGCAGGGTCAACCACAACAGGCTCAAGCTTCTTACCTAGAAGTCCGCCTTTTTTGTTTTGCTCTTCGATCATCATAAGTACAGTGTCTTTCAGTGTCGTTTCACTGATAGCCATTGTGCCTGATAAAGAGTGTAAAACACCTACCTTTATAGTGTCTGCTGCGATAGCTACTTGGGCTACCAAGCTACTAGCGATGATAGAGCTAGCAGCGATAAACTTTTTCAATTTCATCATTATTTCCTATTTATTTTGGTATTAAATGTATTCAAATAAAGAGGGGAAATTCCCCTCCAAATTTGTAAATGCGTTATTTAGAAATGCCGTATTAGAAAGTAACTAGTGCTTCAACAGCGATCATGTCTGAATCGCCGAATATTTCATCAGAATTTATACGGTACTCAGTCACAATTAGTAAGTTGTCGTTTACTGCATAACTTGGAGAAATAGTGATAGCGCTAGCATCTTCAAGTTGAGTACCGACTGAATCTTCAACTTCAAATGCGTGGTAACGAACAGTTAGAGCTAAACCACTTTCAAATCCATAGTTAGCCATTAACAAATAACCGTCTGCTTCACTTCCAGCACCAGCAGTATCTTCAGAAGTGTTGTATTCAGCTGCTAAGGTTAAGCTATCAACAGAATAAGCCGCCCAAGTGTTAACCATAGTTGTGTCGCCATCTACAGAGTAAAAACCTTTTACTGTGAAGTTTTCGGTTGGCATGAAAGCAACCATAGTTTCGATACCAGGGTGCTCTGAATCAGTAGATTGAGGACCAGCTAAATCGTTGACTACAGAAACCGCAACGGCAAATTTGTCGCCGCTATAAAGAGCAGATACACCTTGTTGGTAGTAGCCGTAGAAATATTTAGCATAACCAGTACCAGAGTATTGGAACAAACCAGTAGGTTCTTCAGTTTCCCAACCTGAGTAGCTTAAGAAACGACCTGCTTTGATGCTTAGGTTGTCTGAAACAGCGTAGCTAATAAAAGCTTGTTCAACATTTGCGCCATCAGTAGAGTTTTTATATTCAACGTCTACAGTTGCAGTTAATTTGTTACCGAAGTCATAACCTAAGTTTAATTCAACTTGGTCAACACCAGACTCGTGTACAGAACCTGCATCATCAGTATCAACCGAGTAGTAAGACATATCGATAAAACCGCTTACTGATAATTTGTCATCAGCTTGAGCAGTAGAAGTGGTAAGAGCAAGCGCTAAAGTAGCTGCTATAGGAGTAATTTTTGCGAAAGTTTTCATTTATTTCTACCCAGTGTTAATTGTTAGTAATGTGGTTTTTATATTTATTTTTTTAAAGCCTAATTGCAGCTGGGATGAGTATCTATTGATTGGGCAAGGAGTAATATTCGCAAAAGCACGCAACGGACTACGCAGAATTACGTAGTTTGGGGTTTTGATTGCAAATTTAACAAAAGCTAGAAGGATGCACTTCGTGCACTAGGTATGGCTACGCCACTTATGCGCTGCGCGCGCTGAAATCTATGTGGCTGCGCCGCTGGGTATACGCTACGCGTACTAAGATTATTCACTTCGTTCACCATGCGTACAAACATGTGCTACGCACACTGAGATATCGCTTCGCGACTGAGATTATGCACTTCGTTTACCGCAATCCATTGCGGTTTTGATACGGCATCCCTGCCGCACCAGTTACTTTTAAAAAGACTCAAAAGTAACCAAAAGGTCATTTTCTCCAACCAATTTCTAATCCATATTGAAAATAGTCTTCAATGCCAGAGCGGCGAAAGGTAACATCCCTGTAAAGCGATTCGCCTTGTCCAAACGTCCATGTTTGGACATCTGACAAGACTATTTTGAATACGGGAAATTGGAGTCGCGAAGAAATCAAAAGTATGGCGTTGCCACAAAGATAAAATCTGAAACGTCCAACAACGTCATTCCTGCATGCTTTTAGGAATAAAAGGGGGTAGTGTCAAATAAGATATATTATTTATTAAACTTCTGAAATGACGCACGAAGGGATCGTTTAATCGCTACCCCATCGTCTTCGTTGTAATTAATATACTTTATTTAACGTGGTTAAGACTTTTTCCACTTCTATTAGTTCTAGCCTGTATGCTTCGGCTTGTAGAATTTGCTTGCGATGGATCGCGACCAGCTCTTGTTCAGCATCAGAAACTAGTGTCCAGTTGTAATCAATGACCTGTTGCCGCAGTGCTTTGAAAAGTTCTTGATGAATACTCCAAGTTATCGCTTCAGTTAATTTAGAATTAGGATCAATTTGTGGTTCTGCCGGACCTTCGATGACTCCCCACCAATCCCTCGATATTACATAACCATTAAGCGCAATTCTTAGATTCTTATCGCGTAGACTGTTAACACGTCCTGATTGCAGCGCATCAGAGAAGGATGTTGGCATCGCTACTGGCGCGTTGTATCGGGTTGCTAACATTAAAAGCGTTTTAACTGCTTGATGATCCTGGGGTTCCTTTTTGCTTCGAATTAGCATAATTAAATCAGCGCTGTTACTGATTAATTGCTCTGCGCGCTCAAGTCTTTGTTTGAGAACCTCCTCCAAGGAACTAAACTCAGTGATAAAACTTCCAATTAACACGTGCTCTGCCTCATTAGACTGTCGTGTGTCATTCCAATTGGTAATCTGGAATGCGATAAGAATACCCATCACCACAATAATAAAGTCAAGGACAACCGCAAACCAGTTTTGATCCTTCACGTGTTTAGCTATTTTGCGCAAGAGCATGATGTCACTTTCAACTTAGGATAGTTATGTGATGATATTGCCTCACCTGGCTTCTATTGCCAAGGCGGGATCAAAATTATAATAAAAGGGGTCAGTGTAAAATAAGATATATTTATTCTATATTTTCTTCGTTTGTTGGTGTTCTTCATGAAAAGTAGCGCACTCTTCTGTTAAAAACATTAGAGTACAAACTGTTTTTAAAAGGAAAAATTTATGGACTTTATTTTACCGTACAAATTAACTGTTCTTGTATTAGGGCTGTCTGGGCTGTTATTTTGGTTACAACTAATTATTGCTGACGTGGTGTCGATTAAACTGAAGCACCCACCTGGATTTTCGGTAGAACAAAGCCACAATAGTTTTTTGTTTCGTTCGTCTAGAGTATTCGCAAACAGCAATGAAAGTGTGGGGATATTAGTTTTATTTGCTCTATTTGGAATTTTATCTGCGGCTAACCCTACTTGGTTAAATAATAGTGCGTTAATGTATTTGGTAGGCCGCATTGGTCACATGTTTTTCTATTACTTCGATCTAAAGTTTCTTCGTAGCACTGCTTTTGGCATTAGTTTTATAGCATTACTTGGAATGTTTATTTCTGGCGCTTACGCTTGGTTTTAATACTAGCCTTATAAAAAAGCTTGCCCAATCTGTTGCCTAAGTAAATATACGCATACCTACTGTTTAAAAAATTCTGTAATATCCTAGCTGCGCGACTTCGAATAGCCGCGCGGCTTGAATTAGCTGCGCGATTTGAAAAAGCAGCGCAAGTTAAAATACTTACAAAGTAAATAAGAGCAGTCGACCACACACCATGCATTCAAACGAAAAAATATTACCTACCCGTCGTACCTACAATAAACTTGTAGCCAATGAAATGATGGAAGACTTCGCACTGCGCTTTACTGCCAAGCGTGCAAGGGTTTGGTCATTAAATCGTATCGCCAACACCGCCCTAGGTATTGTTTCATTTCTGGTACTAGAAGCTATTGGTGGTGCCATTACCTTAAATTTTGGTTTTGTGAACTCTGCTTGGGCAATTCTAGCCGTTATCGGTGTGATATTTTTTACTGGTTTACCTATCAGTTATTACGCTGCCAAGTATGGTGTCGACATAGATTTGCTCAGTCGAGGTAGCGGGTTTGGTTATATAGGTTCGACCATCGCTTCTCTTATTTATGCTTCTTTTACTTTTATCTTTTTCGCCCTTGAGGCGGCGATTATGTCGATGGCATTGCAAATTCTATTTGGTATCCCTTTAGGACTCGCTTATGTGATCAGTGCATTAGCCGTATTACCATTGGTGACTCACGGCATTGCATACATCAGTCGCTTTCAGGTATGGACACAACCTATCTGGTTAGCCCTGCAACTCTTGCCATTATTTTTTGTATTTAGTCATCCTGATAGCCAATTAAATGAGTGGATAAATTTTACGGGCACTAGCGGAGAACAAGGCGCCAGTTTTAATTTAATTTTATTTGGTGGTGCATCTGCCGTACTGTTGTCATTGGTTGCCCAAATTGGCGAGCAAGTAGATTTTTTACGATTTTTACCTGAAAAACCCAAATCAAGTCAATGGAAATGGTGGGCAGCACTCATAGCAGCAGGCCCTGGTTGGATATTATTTGGCGCACTTAAATTATTTTTAGGCTCATTTTTAGCCTACTTTGCCTTACAACAAGGTGTGGCATTAGATCTAGCTGATGACCCCGCTCATATGTATAACTTAGCTTTTAGCTATGTATTTGAAAACCCAACCATTGCCATAATTGTGGCCTGTAGCTTCGTTGTCATTTCTCAATTAAAAATCAATGTGGCTAACGCCTATGCAGGCTCGTTAGCTTGGTCTAATTTTTTCTCACGGGTAACCCGTAACCATCCTGGTCGAGTGGTGTGGATGGTCTTTAACGTTGTGATTGCGTTGTTATTGATGGAGTTAGGTATCTATCAAACCATAGAAAGCATGTTAACGGTTTACTCTGTTTTAGTGTTAGCTTGGTTAAGCTCTGTTGTGGCTGACCTCATCATAAATAAACCCTTGGGGATCAGTCCTAAACACATAGAATTTAAGCGTTCGCACCTACACGACATAAATCCTGTGGGTGTGGGCTCAATGATTATTGCTAGTTTTGTCGGTTTTACTGCACATTTTGGCTGGTACGGCGAAACAATCAAAGCACTCGCCTCTTTTATCGCATGTGGCCTGCCTTTTATTACCGTGCCTCTTATTGGTTACCTTACCAAAGGAAAATTCTATTTAGTCGACAAAGAGACCGTTGTGATCACGGGTATTACTAAATGCCATATCTGTGAGAATGAGTTTGAGGCAGAGGATATGACCCACTGCCCTGCTTATCAAAAATCTATCTGTTCTTTGTGTTGTTCTTTAGATGTGAGATGTGGTGATCTATGTCGCCCAGGAGCTACGTTAGCCAATCAATCCCAACACTTTTTTAATCGTTTTTTGACCACTGGCTTATTACGCTCTTTAACCACTCCAGTAGCACAGTTTGTGGCAGTTACTGCGGGCATGAGTTTGACCGGCGCTGGCATACTCTTCTTAATCTATTTACAAGTACCATTGGAAAGTGCAGAAATTAAACAAGTATTCTCCGTCACACTTATCAAAATATTCTTCTTATTAGTGATCATTATAGGTGTCGTGAGTTGGTTATTTATATTAGCCCGCAACAGCAATCGTTCTGCACTAAAAGAGTTACGATCTCTCACTCGAACCTTGGCGACAGAAGTCGGTGCCCACGAAAAAACCTCCTTAGCGCTACAAGATGCAAAAGTCATTGCCGAATCAGCCAATGAAGCCAAAAGCCGTTATCTAGCAGGACTGAGCCACGAATTACGCACCCCCCTAAACGTTATGTTGGGGTATGCTCAACTATTGAGCCAAGACCAAGCAATTCCTAGCCCGCAAAGACATAACTTAAGTATTGTAAAACGTAACGGTGAACATCTAACTGACTTGATAGAAGGTTTATTAGAAATCTCTAAAATCGAGGCGGGTCGCCTTACATTGCAAAAAGATGAGTTCAATTTAAAAGCGATTCTGCAACAACTGGTTGAAATGTTTCAAATGATCGCCGCACAAAAAAGCATAGAATTTCATTATCAACCCTGTGCCAACTTACCCGATATTGTGGCCACAGATAAACAAAGGTTTAGGCAAATATTGATCAACCTGATTTCAAACGGGATCAAATATACCAACAAAGGCTCGGTAACCTTAAAAATTAGCTACCGTAATCAAGTGGCTAATTTTAGTGTGATTGATACGGGCGTCGGAATTTCAGAAGCCAACCAAGAGTTGATATTTAAACCCTTTGAACAAATTCGAAATAACCATACTCAAGCGATTGGTGGCACTGGTTTAGGCTTAACCATAGCGCGGTCATTAGCTGAATTAATGGGCGGCGAAATAACCTTGTCTAGCGTATTAGGTAAAGGCACAACATTTAACCTGCGTTTGATGTTAGTCGAACTCGCTAACAACAAAAATGCGCCAGAACATACTAAGCAAAATGTAAAAAGTTATGCTGGCGATGAACAAGTCATATTAGTGGTTGACGATGATCTAAATCAAAGACAACTCATGACAGACCTTTTAAAGCCAATAGGCTTTAAGGTTTTACAGGCACAAGATGCGTCAACAGGATTAGGCATTTTGGCTAATAACCATGTGGATCTAATGTTGTTAGATGTGCGCATGCCAGAAACCGACGGCTGGCAGATGGTAGAACAATTACGTAAACAGTCATACAAGTTACCTGTATTAATGATTTCAGCCAATGCGCGAGACGCTGACGCAAGCCTTTCGGCTAAGGGGTACCATAATGGCTATCTAGCCAAACCGGTTAACTTGGATGCATTATTAGGAAAAATTGGTGAACTATTACCAATTCATTGGCAATATTTAGAAGAAGAACCGGCTCAAGTTGAAGGGGCAACGTCCCCCACTAATAAAAATAGTAAAGTAACGACTATTAGCAGTAAACCTCTAGCAGGTTCAGAGCAATACCAGGCATTAACTGCATTAGCAGAAATCGGCTATTTGTCTGGCTTTAACCAAGAATTATCTAAAATTACTGAAAACTATACGATTCCAGCAGATATACTCTCTCAGTTATCCGAGTATGTTGAACTGTGTAATTTTCCGCAGATTATAAAATTTTTAGAAGAGATATGTCATGAGCAGTAACCTAGGCGATGTAGTTTTAGTAGTGGATGATTCTCCAGAGTCGTTGGGCATGTTAAATGCCGCATTAAACAGCCAAGGATATACAGCTTTAGTCGCCCTTGATGGCCTGCAAGCCTTAGCCATTATCGAAAAAGTCCAACCTGCAGTGATTTTATTAGATGCCATGATGCCTCAAATGGATGGTTTTGAAGCTTGCCATAAATTGAAAGAACAACTGCCCAATACGCCAATCATTTTTATGACTGGCCTAAGTGATTCTGAAGACGTAGTCAGAGGATTTGAAGCGGGCGCCATTGACTATGTGACAAAACCGATATCGCCTAACGAGGTCATTGCGCGAATTAAGACTCATATCGAAACGGCTAAATTAGCTCTCAGTGCTCAAGAAGCATTAGATCATTCTGGTGCCAACGTATTCTGTGTCAGTACTAAAGGCAGACTTTCTTGGGCAACCCCAAAAGTACATAAAATTGTCGATAAGATTGCCAGTGACAACCCGATCCCTTGGGCGAACATCGCCACAGAATTAGAAAAATGGTTACAAGCTGATACCTCAAAAAATTTGACTATAAACTGCTTTTCTCAACCTATTGAAGTTTTTTATGAAAGCCAACAGGAAGACAAGCACCTATTACATATAGTTGAAAACAAGCAGAAAAAAACAGCAAAATGTTTACAAGAAAACCTACCTGTTACCAAACGTGAATCCGAGGTTTTATACTGGGTATCTTTTGGTAAAACCAGCTGGGAAATTTCACAGATCCTCGAAATGAGCCCGCGCACAGTGAATAAACATTTAGAACAAATATTTAAAAAATTAGGCGTCGATAATCGCACGTCTGCAGCAGCTATTTCTTTAAGGTTATTAGAGCTTTAAAAAAACAACTTCTTACTTTGAGTTTGGGTTAGTTAAAAATTAACCCTAGCTCAGGTTAATTAGCTGCTTAGCTTTTTCTAATTCGTTACTTTTCTCAACAGTGCTCACAAATTGTCAGTTTTGTGCTAACTCCATTTTATTTGACTACATCCCTGCACTTTTATTGCCCTATTTCCTGCATCTATTTGCAAACTAAAATAACCTTACTAAAAGTATTGGTATTTATCCTTTATTGCTGTTATTAATAACCACATTATATAAATGGTTATTTGGAATTAGTGATGGAAACATCGAAAAAAGAAGAATTTAAAGCGTTTTTATTAATCGCTGTATTTCTTTTTCCTATTTTGTCTGTGGTTATTGTGGGTGGATTAGGATTCACAATTTGGATCAGCCAAATGTTATTTGGATTACCTGGACAATAGATTTCCCATGGCAGTAGATTTTAAGCGCCGTGCTTTTTTTATGACGGGGCAAACTAAAAAAGTAAATTCAGATATTCATTTACCTTATTTAAAAAGTGCAGATCACTTTTTAAATAACTGTACACAATGTGAAAAATGTATCGAACATTGTCCTGAATCCGTCATAAATAAAGGAGATGGCGGATATCCCACCGTAGACTTTAGGTTAGGTGAATGTACCTATTGCCAAAAATGCGCCGAACATTGCCCAGAGTCCCTGTTTGATACAGCACAAAAACAAGCTTGGGAATTAAAATTAACCATAAACAATCAGTGTTTTCCTGAACGTAATATCGTTTGCCAAACTTGCCGTGATGAGTGTGAGCCTCAAGCCATAAAATTCAATTTCAGGCAATCCACAATACCTAAACCCGAATTTGATGAAGCTTTATGCACACAATGTGGTGCTTGTGTTTCAGCATGCCCAGCCAATGCCATTTCATTAAACAAAGTCCAAATTTCTGACAAACATATAAGTGATCAAGCAGATGAGTGAATATCACATTTCAAGCTTTATTGTACGTTGCCATAAAGAACACGTTACAAAGAATGTAGAGAAAATTAATCAAATTGAAGGCGCTGAAGTCCATGAGTTTGAACCTACAGGAAAATTGATAGTGACCGCGGAGGGATTCTCCCACCGAGCTGTTTCAAATATTACAGAATTAATAAGAGATATGCCTCAGGTAGTCGATGTGGCCGCGGTATATCACGAATATACCCCAGATGCAGAAATGTAAGGACCAAGAAAATGACACTTGATAGACGCGCTTTTATGAAAGCCAGTGCAGTTTCTGCTGCAGCCACTGCAGCGGGCATGAATATTCCAGTTCAGGCAAGTAACCTAGTCACAGATAGTAAATTAACTAGCTTAAAGTGGGACAAAGCACCCTGCCGATTCTGCGGAACGGGATGCAGCATAAATGTCGCCACACTAGACAACAAAGTTGTTGCTACTCACGGGGATATTAAAAGCCCGGTAAACAAAGGGCTTAACTGTGTAAAAGGTTATTTCTTATCTAAAATCATGTATGGCAAAGACAGATTACAAACTCCTTTGTTACGTATGAGTAATGGCAAGTTTGATAAACACGGCGAGTTTACGCCAGTGAGCTGGAACACCGCTTTTGATGTGATGGCAGAAAAATATAAAAAAGCCATGAAAGAAAAAGGCCCTACGTCTGTCGGCATGTTTGGTTCGGGCCAGTGGACTGTAATGGAAGGCTATGCCGCAGTAAAATTGATGAAAGCCGGATTTAGGTCAAACAATATTGATCCTAATGCTCGCCATTGTATGGCCTCAGCCGTTGGTGGATTTATGCGTACCTTTGGCATAGACGAACCTATGGGTTGCTACGATGATTTTGAAGCGGCTGATGCATTTGTTTTATGGGGTTCGAATATGGCAGAAATGCACCCCATCTTATGGACGCGATTAACAGACCGCCGACTAAGCGCTCCACATGTAAAAGTAGCGGTATTGTCTACCTACACCCATAGATCATTTGATTTGGCCGATGTACCTATGGTGTTTGAACCACAAACTGATTTGGTCATTTTGAACTTTATTGCCAATTACATTATTCAAAATGACAAAGTTAATTGGGACTTTGTAAATAAACACACCAATTTTGTTAAAGGCAACACCGATATTGGTTATGGCCTGCGAGATGATCACCCTAAACAAAAACAAGCAAAAAATGCCGATAAGGCCGGTGGTTCAACCCCGATTAAATTTGAAGAATATGCCAAGTTTGTTAGCGATTACACACTAGAATATGCATCCAAAATAAGTGGTGTAGAAGAAAGTCGCCTGCTGAAGTTAGCCCAAATGTATGCAGACCCTAAGGTAAAAGTCATGTCCTTGTGGACTATGGGAATGAACCAACACACCCGCGGAGTGTGGGCAAACAACTTGGTTTATAACATCCATTTATTAACCGGCAAAATATCAGAACCAGGCAATAGTCCTTTCTCTTTGACAGGCCAACCTTCTGCTTGTGGTACTGCTCGTGAAGTGGGCACTTTTAGTCATCGCCTTCCTGCCGATATGGTTGTGGCCAATCCTAAACACAGAAAGTACGCTGAAAAAATTTGGAAGTTACCAGAAGGAACAGTGCCGCCAAAACCTGGATTTCACGCAGTACAACATCACCGAAAACTGAAAGACGGTGACATGAATGTGTATTGGGTACAGTGCAACAATAATATGCAAGCAGCGGCAAACATCAACGAAGAGGGTTTACCTGCATACCGTAACCCAGATAATTTTATAGTGGTCAGTGACGCTTACCCCACTGTCACCGCACAAGCAGCCGATCTGGTTTTGCCTACTGCTATGTGGGTTGAAAAAGAAGGTGCCTATGGAAATGCCGAGCGTAGAACTCAAAGCTGGCATCAATTGGTGAGTGCCCCAGGTGAATCAAAATCTGATCTTTGGCAATTAATGGAGTTTTCTAAACGTTTCAAAATGGAAGAGGTTTGGCCTCAAGAGCTACTAGATAAATCACCTGAATATAAAAATAAAACCATGTACCAAGTATTATTTGAAAACGGTCAAGTGAATGAATTTGGTATTGATGAAATCAGCCAAGAGCATTTGAATGATGATGCCAAACACTTTGGCTTTTACGTTCAAAAGGGCTTATTTGAAGAATACGCAACCTTTGGTCGCGACCATGGCCATGACCTTGCACCATACGACAGATATCATCAAGAACGGGGCTTACGCTGGCCTGTAGTCGATGGCAAAGAAACTCAGTGGCGATTTAAAGAAGGCTCAGACCCTTATGTTAAAGAAGGTTCTGGCTGGGAGTTTTACGGCAAACCTGATGGCCGCGCAGTAATTTTTGCCTTGCCTTATGAACCACCTGCGGAATCTCCTGATGAAGAATACGATATGTGGTTATCTACTGGCCGAGTATTAGAACATTGGCATTCAGGCTCCATGACCCAACGTGTTCCTGAGTTGTATCAAGCCGTACCTGACGCGCTAATTTATATGAATCCTGATGACGCACGTAAACGCGGTTTTAGACGGGGAGACGAAGTGAAAGTCATTTCTCGACGCGGTGAAATGAAATCCCGAGTCGAAACCCGAGGGCGTAATAAACCACCTAAAGGTTTAGTCTTTGTACCTTGGTTTGACGCCAGCCGTTTGATTAATAAAGTCACTCTAGATGCTACGGATCCCATATCTAAACAAACAGATTTTAAAAAATGCGCTGTTAAATTAGAGAAGGCATAACAAGATGAAAAAACTACAGGCTCTATTTATTTTTGTATGTTTATTAACAACCAACATCGCCCTTGCCAATGACATTGGCACCTTAAGAAATGGCCAAGATATTTCTACTCAAGAAAAATCTCAGCCTATTCCTAAACCTATTACCGACGACATTAAGGTAGGTCGTAACTACCCGATGCAACCTCCGATTATTCCTCATAATATTAGGGACTATCAGGTGGATCTGAATGTAAATAAATGTCTCTCTTGCCACAGCCGAAACCGGGTGAGTGAAAGCCAAGCCACAATGGTGAGCGTGACCCACTATATGGACAGAGACGGAAACTTTTTGGCCGACGTGTCACCAAGGCGGTATTTCTGCACACAGTGCCACGTGACGCAGAAAGATACTAAACCTTTGATTGAGAATGATTTTATTGACATGAAAAAGCTCATCGCCATCAAAGCCCAAAGTGCCAAATAAGGAAAAGCCATGAAACAATTTTTAGTTAAGTATTGGCATATATTTAGAAAGCCCAGCGTGCATTTTAGCTTAGGCTTTTTAACCTTAGGCGGGTTTATAGCCGGCATCATTTTTTGGGGAGGATTTAACACAGCACTGGAGGTATCAAATACAGAAGAGTTCTGTATCAGCTGCCATGAAATGGAAAACAACGTGTATGAAGAGCTTAAATCCACTATTCATTACACCAATCGTTCAGGCGTGAGGGCCACTTGTCCAGATTGTCACGTACCACACGAATGGACCAATAAGATCGCCCGTAAGATGCAGGCCAGTAAAGAAGTATGGGGAAAGATATTTGGTACTATAGACACACGTGATAAGTTTTTAGAACACAGGTTACGATTGGCGCAACATGAATGGGCACGATTAAAAGCCAATGACTCTTTGGAGTGTAGAAACTGCCATAACTTTGAATACATGGACTTTACGGCCCAAGGTAAACGAGCTGTTCAGCAACATTCAACTTCTTTGGCCGGCGGCGATAAAACCTGCATCGATTGCCATAAAGGTATTGCCCACCAATTACCCAATATGAAAGGAATCGAAGGCTGGAATTAACGACAAAGTACGAGTGAAAAATAAAGTTATTAGCAAGGTAATAAAGCTGATAACTTTTAACAATAGTGAAGATAAACTTTGTGCAATAAAGTCAAAGCGCTACCGTTGACTTCAAGCAAAACATTACGATTAAACCTAAATTATCTACACTTAGATTGTATAGATTTAATGCATATTGCACATCTATGTTACCAATATTAGAACACTACAACTTTAATCTAGCTTTTAGATATAAAAAACATCCACTTAATAGGTGGATGCTTTACGGTATTAGTCATGTAGATTGAGTCAGGTTCACTGCAATCAACAACTGAATTTAACAGTGGAGCTGCTTTTAGCTTATTTCTTAAACCTACGTGACGCCAAACCCAACATACCCAATATCAATAAAGCAAATGTTGAAGGCGCAGGAACATCGCGAGTTAATGGTGGATCATGAGCCCAAATGCTAAAATGTGACAGAGCATCGTCGTTTACAAAGAGATCTGTATCCCACTCTCCTTCAATTTTATATAGAGTATCACCAAAGCTAATATCTAAACCATCATCAACCAAATCATGGAAATTGAAATCAAAAATAGCCCATGATTCATCTGTATTATTCGGTCCTTTCAATACAAAAGCTAAGTGATCAAAAATAACTGGACGACCCAATGCGTTTGTACCAAAATCAATGGCTAAAGGATCCATTTCTAATGACCAAGTTCCATCATCAGAAAACTTTATCTTAAGTACTGATCCTAGGTCATTCCCTCCAATAGAGTCGAAGTCGAAATCCCATTCTCCATTTGTTTTTGTTTCCGAACCACCCAGACGAATCCAACCTGGGTCAGTGGCTTCACCATTACCATCCAGATCAACCATAGAGTCCTTATCGTTTGTTAAAAAATAATCGCCAGGTACATAATAGCTATTATCCTTATCTTGACCCTGACCTTCCACAATCTGACCATTTAACAAACCATCATAAAGTCCCCCCATATTCGGGTTAGGATTATTTCCCCAGTCATTATCAGGTGTAGTAACAAACCCCAAACAGGAAGTAGAGCTAATAGGGGAAGCTACAACATTCACTCCACCTGGTGCGATGTCTGTGATACTCGTTATTTGGACACTATCCATTGAACAATTGTCATTACTTAGAACCGGAATTTGGCTTGCATGACTGAAACTACAAACTATCAAAGCCAATATTGTGCTAGTAAATTTAATTTTATTCATTTTATTCCCTTCCTTAAATAAACAACTACGATTATCAAAAGCATAATTTATGCCATAAAATAAATCCCTATGGTTATTAAGGTCTTATAATTTACTGAGTTTACCGTAAGAACATAACTGTAAATAAAACTGACATAATGAAAAATAACACTCACCTTTACTAGGTAAAAAATTTAATCTAAAGTTATACCCATATTAATTATATTATAATATTCTTTTAGAGAATTTATATTCAAAATACTATTAATACCATTCCATTAAATAATTGTTGAAGGATCATCCATGAAAACTATTACTTTGTGTTTATCGGTAGTATTTATTTTATCGAGTTGTCAAACCTCATACCGAGCCAAAAGTATGTTAGACGGTTTAGGTTACCAAGACAAAAAATTGAAACCTGGGGTTTTTCAAATTTTGTACAAGGTAAATGCAGCGACACCAGAACACATAGCTTTAGACTTATGGCACCTGCGCGCAACTGAACTATGTGGCCATTCAAACTATTTTTCTACTGCGAAAGCCCGAAGTTATCAAGGCTCTGCCAAAAGAATCAAAATAAGTAATAATCGTTATTATAGAGGACCTAGCAATTACACTAGTTACTCGGAAAAGAGTCACACATTTTCATATGCTTCGGATAGTAGTACTAATCAAACTCATTACGCAATTCCACGAGCAAGTTATAAACAAAGAAAGATCCGTAATTACACAAAATGGCCGAGTGCAAGTGGAGTAGCCTATTGTGAAGGTAAACCTAAATACAGAATTGGTACCAATAGTTAGGGTTATTCATGTTTCACTAAACCTAGATCCACCTCCACTTCAAAGCGGGAGTAAAAATTTTACGGTTAGTGTGGAATAGCTAGCCTTATTGTTTTTACAAAATCAAATTAACCACTAGCACTAACAGCCCAATCAAACCCAGTACAAAGATAATACCTACAACGATATAGGGCAGAATGGAAGGCTGCTCAAAGTCGCTCTTATAATTTGCCTCACTTTGCACGCCCAACATACTGGCAGCAACACTTTTAAACACCTGCCACCAACTCGCTTTATTTTGAATTTTTATCATATGTTTACCTGAGCATCGGAAAGTTAGGAACAAAAAAGCCAGCAATTGCTGGCTTCTAAATTATAAACAGGTTTATCGCTTAACCCTGATATTTTTGCATGACCAAGGTACAGTTTGTGCCACCAAAACCAAAACTATTCGACATAGCAGTAGTGATTGCACCTTCACGAGTTTCAGTCACCACATCCATGCCTTGCGCTTCGTCATCAAGGTTTTCAATATTGATAGAAGGAGCAATAAAGTCATTTTCCATCATCAATATGGTATAAATCGCTTCGTTTACTCCAGCAGCACCTAAAGCGTGACCTGTCATAGCTTTGGTTGCACTAAGAGCTGGCGTCTTATCACCAAACACTTCTCTTATGGCCCATAACTCTTTTACGTCGCCAACAGGAGTAGATGTTCCGTGAGTATTAATATATTCAATAGGAGCATCAACGCCTTGCATAGCTTGCTGCATACAACGCACTGCACCTTCACCAGAAGGAGCAACCATATCTGCTCCGTCAGATGTAGCACCATAACCTACTATTTCTCCGTAGATTTTAGCACCACGAGCAAGAGCATGCTCTAACTCTTCAACAACCACCATACCGCCACCACCAGCACCAACAAATCCGTCACGGTCTTTGTCATAGGTACGAGAAGCCTTAGTAGGATCATCGTTATATTTAGTAGACATGGCGCCCATAGCGTCAAATTCTGCTGATAAGGTGTAATGCAATTCTTCACCGCCACCAGCAAAAATAATATCTTGTTTACCTAATTGAATTTGCTCTAAAGCATTACCGATACAGTGAGCACTAGTAGAACAAGCTGAACTAATTGAATAATTCACACCTTTAATTTTGAACGGTGTCGCTAAACAAGCAGATACAGTGCTACCCATACAGCGAGTTACCATATAT
Source organism: Paraglaciecola sp. (assembly GCF_051252315.1). GTDB lineage: Bacteria > Pseudomonadota > Gammaproteobacteria > Enterobacterales > Alteromonadaceae > Paraglaciecola. The sequence continues at coordinate 16,887 of NZ_JBPOFP010000013.1, forward strand.
GGACCGATACGTTTAACGCCTTTTTCGCGTAAAATATCAATCGCATCGACTTGGTTTTTTGATGATGCACCACCAGAACCTGCGATAATACCGGTTCTAACATTTGACACCATATCGTCGGTTAAACCTGAATCTTCTATCGCTTGTTGCATAGCAATATAGGCGTAACCGGCTGCTTCTCCCATAAAACGTAAGGTTTTACGATCGATGTGTTCTTTGATATCTAAATCAACTTTACCCCAAACTTGGCTTCGCATGCCTGCATCTGAAAACTCTTCAGAAAATGTAATACCTGAACGCCCTGCTTTTAGGGAATCTGTTACTTCTTCTTTATTGTTACCAATACTAGATACAATGCCTAGTCCAGTAATTACCGCTCTTCTCATGATTTACCCTTCAAAGATAATTTTGCGCACATTTTAATGAATTTATTGACTCAACTGGTCTGCTTTGAGCGTACAGGTGTTAGCTTAAATTAAAATGCTTTGAGATACCACTAGTTGCAATCAAAATAAAGCCACTTCAAAATACGCCCAACAAAGCATCCGTGCTGGTATTGGCAAGATAAGGTTTCGAATTGAGCATTAAACAAGCAAACATTGAATTTAACGAACAAGGAGCCCCTGTTGCTACTGAATTCGCTGATATTTATTTTTCCGACGCTGGTGCATTTGAAGAAACCCACCATGTCTTTTTATTAAACAATGCTATTCCACACCGCTGGGAAACCTGGCAGAAAAACAATTTCACCATAGCTGAAACCGGGTTCGGTACCGGTTTAAACTTTTTAATTACGCTAAAATGTTTCGCCACATTTATAACACAGCACCCAGAGTGTCAGTTCCACCTGCACTTTATATCAATTGAAAAGTTTCCAATTAGTGAAAAAGATCTTAAACAAGCCTTAAGTATTTATCCCGAATTACAAACCTTAAGTGATGAGTTACTCAATCAATACCCAGAGCCTATAGCAGGCTGCCATCGGCTCAACTTTTTAAATAATCGTGTGACCTTAGATTTATGGTTAGGTGATGTTCATCAAGTGTTACCACAGATTGAAAATACACCCCAAGGTTTAGTCGACGCTTGGTATTTAGATGGCTTCGCGCCGAGTAAAAACCCAGATATGTGGACTCAAGATTTATTTGAACACATGGCTAATTTGGCGAAACATAATTGTCACTTTGCTACTTTTACTGCTGCAGGTTTTGTTCGCAGAGGACTGATTCAAGCCGGCTTCGAAGTACAAAAACGTCCGGGTCATGGGCGCAAAAGAGAGATGTTAGCAGGACATATTTCAAAAACCGCTAACAACCCTATTCGCACACCTTATTTTCTGCGACATTCAGCTCAGGCATTTCAAAAAAACTCTTCAGTCAGCCCAAGTGTCGCCATCATAGGTGGTGGCATAGCGGGCGCTAATATAGCGTATGCTTTGGCTAAAAAAGGACTGTCTGCACAGATTTACTGTAAAGAGGCTAGTTTGGCAAAAGGGGCATCAGGTAATCCTCAAGGCGGTTTTTATCCGCAGCTTAATGCCGAAGCAAGTGTGTCTAGTCAAATTCATGTCAACGCATTCACTTTTGCCGCTAGACTTTATAAAAAGTTACTCGCTGACGGATTTGATTTTAGTCACGATTGGTGCGGTACTTTACTCGTTGCTTTTAATGAAAAGGTCACTGCACGTTACCAAAAAATGGTAGCCAATCAAACTTGGCCTGACTCATTAATCCACTGGGTTAACTCAACGCAAGCAAGCAAAATTGCGAATATAGAACTCCCCTACCCAGGTTTATTTGTGCCAAGCGCAGGTTGGATAAACCCTCCTGAATTAACCCAAGCTCTTACCACTGCAGCCAAGGCTAAGGTGCATACTGAGCACAAACTAGATTGCATCGAAAAACAAGGCCAACAATGGCAATTAAACTGGCAAGATAAGTCAACGAGTTACGCCGATATCGTGATATTTGCCACCGGCAGCGACAGTGTCGATATGCCTCATTTACAAGACTTACCATTTCGATTGGTAAGGGGGCAAGTTGAGGCCATTCCTACAAATGAAACCCTCAGTAAACTTTCTAGCGTGTTATGTCATAAAGGTTATTTAACACCTGCTTGGCAAGGGCAACATGCATTAGGCTCAACTTACATAAAAGAAGATAGAAATTGTGTTTATCGACCATCCGAACAAGCACTCAATTTGGCTATGCATCAAAAGTCATTGGAAAAGTGTAATTGGATACATCAAATTGAGGCTAAAGAACTAGGCCGCGCGGCTACACGTGCTAGCACGCCAGACCACCTGCCCATGGTAGGAGCGGTACCTAATGTTGATGAACAAAAACAACAATACAAAGAATTATATAAAGCCTTGCCAAAACATCGCTACCCACAGCCAATCGATCATTCCAACCTGTATGTATTGAGTGGTTTAGGATCTAGAGGTTTAAGCACTGCACCATTGTGTGCTGAGATATTAGCCAGCCAAATTACAAATCAAGCTCTACCACTAAACAACACATTGTTAGATGCCCTTAATCCAAATCGATTTTTGGTCAGAGATTTAATACGTAGACAAGGACAGAATTAGATTCTCTAAATTCAGAAATCTGATTAACTAGAAGGTAAGTTATGCTCTGTATTTAGTTGGATCACCGGTTCAAAGTATTTAAGGTATTTTTCTAATATTTTATTGTACGTGCCATTTTCTTTAATTTCGACTAGCCCTTTGTCAAATGCATCCCGCACTTCCCTGTCCCAAAACACATTATGAAAACCAAATTTCGGTCCAAATATCTTAGCTACGACAAACTCTTGGGCTGTATCTTTATAATCTGAACGCGCTTTATAATAAGCAAATATTTCGTGAGCTAAGACAATCACATCAACCCTATCTTTAAATAACATAGATATTTGCGACTCTTGTCGTGCAGTTTCTTGATACTTCGAATGTTTTTGGTTGGCCTCTGAAATGATTCGATATTCTTCACCATAAAATAAACTAGCTCTTTGATGAGCCAAAATTGACTTATCTTTTAAATCTTTAATGGCAGAAATTTGCAGTTTATTTTGCTTAAGATGAACCGCGATGGTTTGGTATTCCGGTAACACTATTTCAGAATAATACACGTCAAGTTTGGGGAAATTCTTTAAGGTAACGATGGTACCATCAACTTTCTGACTACTAAACGCAAAAGGTAACCTGCCGTAGGGGTAACTTAGAAACTTAACCTTATAACCCATCTTAGATAAACTTTCGTGAACAATGTCGACTTCAACACCAGAGATTTTGCCATCCTTTACAATGCTGTAGGGAGGAAAATTTGCCACGCCGATGGAAATAACCTTGTCTATTGCAAGACAATTATTGACGTTCATAAAGGCAAAAATAATAGCCGCTAGATAATATTTCAATATCATAAATTTTAATATAACAGACAATGTATTATTTTCTAGTTTAGTATTTTGAATGTTTTATGTTGGCTTCGATTAAACAGGATCAACATTATAAACACTAGCTATTTGCTGATCCACGTATCAAGTGTATACTTTTTATACACTTGTTTGTTATCCCAATATTTAGTGAATAACGAGGGAACGGAAAATTATGAGCGAGCACCCTAAATCCTTTTTTCATACTTTTACAGGCATGATTACCGCCATTGCCTCACTTATCGTCGCCATAACCGGCTTATATGCCGCAACTGATGGTTTTAATTTTGGGCAATCTGAACCGTCAAACAACCAAAAATCAATCGTTTCGGAACAAGATCAATTGGAGCAATTACAAAGCCTAAAACGTCAAAAAGAAATTAACGACCTACGTATCCAACAAGAAAAAAACAATTTATTAGCACAACAAGAAATCGCAAAACTTAAAGCCCAATTAAATCAAACGAACAAAAATCCTGTTGTCTCTCATTCACAAGAGCAAGGTAACTATCAAAATGCCACGCCAAACGTATCGGGTAATTGGACGTTAACCAACCAAGTTGGCACCTACGTCTTTGTGATTGAACAAAACGAAAATCAATTATCCATACAAGAATACGATAGCTTTAATAATAATGTGGGTAATGGTTCTGGTTATATTAACGGCAATCAAGTAGAACTAAACTGGACTGAACCATACTTGTTTGTGATGACCTTAGATGTTGAAGCCGACTTAACCTTAAATGCCAACGGTACTGTTTTACAAGGCACTATGTATACTGAGGACTCCCAAGTTCCTATCAGTTTATATCGGCAGTAAAGGCGAAATACAAGTTAATACTTCTGTAGCAATTTTCTTCTACTCAATAAGAAAATTACTTATTTTTTAGTGGAAATAATAAACTCATTTAAATCGAGTTTATCTGGACGATATTGATTCACGATTTCATCTTCTTTGGGATAACCTAAAGCTAAACCACACACCAATTTATACCCATTAGGAATATCAAAATGTTTTTCTAGTGGTGTTCGCCACATGCCTAATGCGCCTTGTGGGCAAGTCCCTAAACCTTTATCGGTGGCGGCCAACATTAACGATTGCATCATGATCCCAGAATCCACCAATGCTGTGTATTTCATTCCTGGGTGAATAAAGATAAAAATGGCCACAGGCGCATCAAAAAAAGTAAAGTTTTTGGCCATTTGCTCGTCACGAGCCTTTTTATCTCCGCGACCAATACCCAACAATTTGTATAAACCTTTACCAGTGGCAATTCTGCGGTCTTGAAATATCCCTGGGTATTTGCCAAGAATGGGCTTGTAGTCTCCGTCTGGCATAGCCTTACTGGTTAACGCTTTAAATAATTTAATGGGTAATGGTTGGCGTTGAATTTTGTTGATTTTGTAATATCGGCTTAACAACTCTTGTCCCAATTGTTGGCAAACATCACCTTGGGCCACAGCCACTTTATAAGGCTGAGTGTTTGAACTTGATGGTGACTCGAGCGCATCTAATAAGATTTCATCTATAACCTGCTGACGCACAGGTTTATCGGAAAAGGCACGAATGCTACGGCGAGATTTTAATGCTTCTGAAAATTCCATAGAACCAAACTTTTAGTCGAATTCAAAAACACATACTTTCACAGGTAGTACCAGTAGGTCAACTTGGTTCATCAATAGCTTAAATGAAATTACAAGATTTCTATTTTAGCCAACATCTGACTAAAGTCGGCGAGCTCTACCTCTAAGTACTCTCCACCATCTAACCATTCCACGCCTATCATAACGTTATCTTGAGCAAGATCTTCAACCCAAAACTCTAACCAATCAGCAAGACTGATGGCCATTGGCTGGTATGATTCCCATTCGTCTATACAATGTTGTTTAGCTAACTCTAAGCTAGACCACAAAGGCATCACATCAGCATTTTCAAAATTTATTGAATCGAGGATCACCCAGCCATCACTGGTTTTATCCTGTAATGCCCACAGTGTTTGGGTGCTTTTAATGTGAGCCATAAAATCAGCGGTTGGTAAATTAGTATCTGACATAAAATTTTCATTTAGAAGAGTCGTAAAATCAATCATACGGACTTAGCCCAACAGGAACAATGTTTGTGTCGGAGTTGGGTTAGAGTTAGTAGCAGATGGTCACCCTAATGATTTATTTGCAGGTGAAGCCACCGGATTCAATATTTTGTTTAATGGTGAACCGCTAGATAAAGAACTAGAAGTACAAGTAGTGCGCGGTGGAACCCGTTATCGTAACGAACGAGAGCAACAAACTTTTGCTTTAAAAGGATCGAATCAATTTAAGGTCGACTTTGCTAAAGCAGGCATGTACCTAGTTGAAGCTGAGTTAGTCTTACCTTCAACAGAAGAAGGTATCGACACAGACCGCTGGGCTTTGTTCACCACATTAGAAGTGAACCCAGAATAAAATAGCAGTCAAATTTCGCTATTTTCAGTGAGATTTGCTACAACTCAAATCAATAAAAACAACATGGTAGAAAAAATGAAAAGTATAAAAATACTCATATCCGTCGCATTACTAATATCATTAACCAGCTTAAATAGTGAAGCGAGTGACGTCAGTCACTTTAAAGGTCAGCCTTCACCGGATTTGCATTCAGCATTGTGTAACTTACAAAAATTTGATGCCCAATTAAAAACAATCACTAGCAAGCCACTAAGCCCCAACGCTATGGCGAAAATTCATCAACTCACTTATACCTTGGAAGTTGCGGTGCAAAGAGTGCAAACAGAACTGGCCACCGCAGCCGTAGAGTTAGAAAAAGTACATAAAGGTTCTGAAACCATGAGCGAAGAAAAAGTGAAAAATTCCGCACAAAAATACCTAGCCGTAACACAGGCGTTGACTGCCAATTTGACCTGTCGCTAACTCTTAATCTTAGTCTTAGCACCAAATTGCCTTCAACAATACGACGACAGAGTTAAACGCCTGTCGCCGTATCACTCGATTAACATCACTTAATTAACCTCAACAAATTAAAAAGAATACTGAGCCCGTAACGAAACTGCATTGCCTGTATGAGAATCTTCAAGACTTTCTGAGTAGTCCGCACGGGTCACGTCAGCCATCAACTTAAATTGTTTATTTACGGTGTAATTGGCTCCCACAGAAAAGAGTTTAGCTTGCACATTCTCTTGATCTAAGTTGAACTGGCTGTATCGACTAGTGAACTCCCATCCCTTTTTAGAAGGTGCGCCCAATTCGCCATTTTTGTATTTTCTATGACCACCAGATAACAAGTAACTCGCCGAAATATACCCGCCTTCATAAGTATATTTAGTTTGGTTTATATCAACCATGTCAGACTGCATCCATTCGCCTAACAAGGTAAACCCTCCTTGCTTCCACAATAACTCAGCACCTTGAAATGATGCACGATCAAGATTTAGTTTTTCGCCTTCAAATAACGAATCTGCAAACTGCACTTCTAACGGTTGGTTAATCCGAAAATCACTGCCAGCGTAATCTCGTTGACTAAAAGACAAACCAAGGTGAAGTAAGTTTTTATTTTGTTTCCACAAGACCGACGTAGCGCGGCCAGTAATCGCTTTACTTGATTCACTTTCATCTGGTTGATAATAACCAAGCTTCCAATTAATAGCAGACTGTTCTCCGGCCAAACTTACGCCTAACGAGCGCCCTAATGACAGAGCGTTACTAGGCAGGCTTCTTTCTATTTGAAGTAAGTTTCTTGCGCTCATTTGATTTTCTAAACCAAATGGCTCTTTTTCTTGTCCTAAAGTGACATCAAACCCTTTCCAGCCCTTATATTGTAGGTAGGCATCTTTTAACTCGATATCACCATCTTCAAAAGCGAGTTGAACTTTAGCTTTCCAGTTTTTCGAAATTTTGCTTTTTACACTGACTCTCGCCCTGCGAACATCAATTGAAGAATCGGATTCTGTACCATTTTCCAAAAACACAGATTCATAAGCATCGGCATCCAGCATCAGGTAACCACTGACATCAAAACTACTTGATGAGGATTCAGCTAAAACACTGGTATTGACCACTAAGCAGGCCAGTGACAATAGAATCAGTTTTCGGCATATAAATGCCTCATTCCGCGGGATCATGATGGTACATCTACTTTATGGCTAGACTTAACCTGAGAAAGTGAATTGTTTTGTTCGTAGGGCAAATAACTCACATTAAGTTGTGCCGTATCTCGTAAAAAATCAATTTGTTCTATTTCAACCTCAACCACATTAAGGCCTGTACGTAATTTTAGGTCTGCAATCAGGTTATCTCTGTTTTCTGGTTTGATATTTTCGATACGTTCATAACAGACACTTTGCGTACAGTACTTGTTGCCAATTAATCTAGAATCAATAACCAGCGCAATCACACAAATAATTAAATTCAACGTAATCAAATCAACAGTACTCATCTGTCCTACTGAGGTTAACAAAGCAATCGCGGTAACCAAAAATAGATAGGTCATTTCCTTAATAGAAATCGACTCAGTGCGGTACCTAAGCATGGTAAAAACTGCAAACAAACCAAAGGCAAACTCCATGGACATGTCTACCCCGTGGAGTAAGTGAGTAATGATAAACACACCTACGCCAAACAATACAAAAGCCCCTGCTACGGATGCATTTTTGCTCACACGGTAATAACAGCCATAACAAAGCGCACTGATTGAAAATATGTTCACAATAAAACGGATAACAAAGGCAATATCTAACTCAGTCATAATAATTACTCTAATAAGAAAAGGGTTTAGGAAGGCGATCTAACTGCATTAACACAGATTTAAACCGATTCGATTTCAAGGAAGTAGGGAAAAGCAAAGCGCAGCCAATGCAATATTTACTAAAGGAGGTGGTAAAAATATTGTTTGCGCTCATTAATTGGTAAAAAACAGAACGTTTAGATTTTTTCTGTTGTTTTAGCTCCGCAATAAAAAACTTGGGCAAAGTCACTTCATTTTGACCTTGTTCGTCTTGATACCAAAGAGAAAAATCCAAGGTTAATCGCTCAGCTTTCTCTTCGTTTGCCAATGCGATGCGTTTGTAACCACTGCGCTGTACCACTTTAAGATCAAGCTGTTCATCACCCATTTGGTCTTGAATAAATTCATGAATATCAGGTTGTTGCTCTTCTTCGCCAGACAACTTAATTCTGGTTTTAATGGTACGTTTTTGGTTGTTCTTAAATTTAACTTCTAAGAACTCGGTCGCCGTATCCACATAATGTCTTCGTCTTACTTTAAAACGGTTTAACTTGCCATTATGGTGGGCTTGGTACATAGCCATGTCTGGTGTATCCAAATATTGATTGTGATAAGTAAAACACCTTTGACCCGCAATATTTAAAACTTTGTAATGCCCTTGCAGCTGCTCTAATAAAGTGGGTAAAAAGCTAATAGGTAACAAAAACTTACTATCTACACGATCCATTAAATTAGCGTTATTCAGTTCATCTAACCGGTAGCTTTCAAATCCAGATAACGCGTCTTCAAGCCTCTGTTCAGCAGTCAATTTGTAACGTTTAACGATATCTTCAAATCCTGCTGCATGATTGATTAAACCGCTAGCAGCATAAACTCGATTTGAATGGTTAACTTCTTGGCAGATCATAAAACTTCTCAGATTTGGTTAATTACAAAAACCAGAACCATTACCGGCAGAAGGTAATGTGCCTTGTAATTGTTTGGTCATGTTGTCTACGCGGTAATTGATGAATTCTGTCAAACCAAAGAAACGGTTAGACGTTGAATCGAGGTTGGTATCAAAACTAGACACGCCATAAAAAGCACTAGGATCGTTGGCTACATGCTCACGGATCAAGTCAGCAATGCCAGCCACTCTAGCCGCAAAATTAACAGATGTAAGAGGTCCGTTAATCAGCTCCCACAAGTAGGTATGATAAGTATCAAGATATGCTTGATGGGCGAACACATTCGCCACTAAAGGGCGGTCTGCCAGTGCATTCATTGTTGGTTCATCAATGTATAACTCTCGCACATCAGAGCGACAACCCATTGCGAACGAACCAAATGCCTCGTTCAAATCCCAAGGTAATAAGCTAAACACACCATCTTGTTCGTAAATATAATAATTATGCGCCAAGGTACCGTGAAAACTATCCAAGTTAGACAAGGCCACACTTACCGATAAATAACGCAGTAAACTGTCCACTTCAATCACGTCTGTTGAACCTTGAGCTAACTTTTCAACAAAGTTTATGAAAGCACCATTGTCGGTAGTGTCTTCGTTAGTTTGTAAATTAATATCGCTATAACTCGCTATGTTGTCACCGAGCCAATTCAAGTCACTGCCTACGCCATCTGGCTTGTACATATCACCATTTTCATTAGCAAAATGTTTTTCTAAAAACTCACCGTCCACTGCTTCTACCATCAAATAAAAGCCGAATAGTTCTTCGTTGATATACACATTTACATAAGCATGTTCGGGTGTAGCCACGCCCATTTCATCTAATAATTGATATGCAATTACTTCACGCATATACGAAGGATCGTTAAACGAATTTTGCAGAGTAAACTTCTTTAAACCAAAAAACTTTTGACCGTCCACATATTCATTAATATCAATTTTAAAACTGTATCTATCGCTTGCCGATTGAGCCACGCTGCGCAAACTCGAACCACCTTTAGTGCGAATAGCCACACTGTCTAACGATACACCATTCAAACTAATAGCCGCTTGGTGATACTCTTCATCAAGAGGATTATTTAAAATGTTTTGCCAGTTTTCGTCACTAATAGCAATTGACAAATTACTCACAACTTGGGGATCAAAAGCGCTGGCAAGTGTATTTTCTGTTCCGGGTGTGGGGGACAAGAAACCTTTATCCCAATCATTGGCAATGTCTGAGGTTGATTGAATACCGTAACTAAAACCGGCAATCACGTCACTGTCGTCCCAGTCAATAAAATCAACAGTTTCGTCTTGCAAAATCAAACTCAACTCGTCGGTTTTTCCTAATTTAAAAGGGACGTAATAATCACCAGGATCTTCATCAGTGGCATAGATCACCACATACTCTCCTGGGTTTAACGAAATATCAGGTAGGCTAACGGGGTCAATATCGTTACTTTCGTCAATCACTTGGTAGTCAGATAATTGCAAACTGCCTGTTCCAACGTTATACAGTTCAAACCAATCATTGCCACCATCAATATCGCTGGCCACAACTTCATTAATAATCAGTGGACCATGTTCTGCTTGGCTATTTTGAGCTTCTACTGATGGTGTTAGAATATGTGTGCCATCACTGCCATCAGGGAAACGTCCGTAGCTATGCCCTATTAACGCCTGTCCTTTATTCCATTTAAGCGTGTCAACTAAATCGTCTGCCTTAAATAAACTCAGCTCGTCACTTGCGCCTAATTTAAATGCAACAATGTTAGCTAATTCGGACTCATCATTAGTGGCAAATACACGGTAAAACTCGCCTGAATTTATAGTGACTTCGGGTAACGAAACGAGTTCGCTATCTTCATCTTTAATGCTGTAATCACCTAAATACACAGATGCAGTGCCCGTCACGTAAAACTCTATCCAATCCGCTCCACCAGCACTATCTTTTGCGACCACTTCATTAATGCGCAGTTCAGCGTTTTCATTCACAATTTGATCGAGCGTAACAGGTTCGCTGGCCAATTGGTTTGCCGCACCTTGGGTAGGCATTAACGTTTGAGCCTCACCACTACCATCGGTATACAGGCCGTAACTGCTGCCTTCAGCCGCGTCTCCATCAGTCCAAGCTAATTGATCAACTTGCACGTTATTTTCAAATAAGGTGACAGAGTCTTCACTGCCTAATTTAAAGGTTACGTAATACCCTTCTTCAGGAGGTGTGTCTTCTTCATCAATGGCTTGCACCACCACATAATCACCGGCATTGGCGGTGACATCCGGTAAGGCTTGGGCTTCTCGGCCTTCGCTATCATCCACCAAACTATAATTCGACAAGTTAACTTCACCGTCTACCACGTAAAGTTCAATCCAGTCGGTTTGGTCATCGCTTGCTTTGGCAACAATCTCGTTCACCACCACTTTAGAAGTAGTTACTACTGGTGTTGAAGGTTCGGTAGGTGTGACCTCTCCAGGCGTGTCATTTGAAGAGTTGTCACTGCTTCCGCCGCCACAAGCAGAAAGTAATGTCCCGCCAATAAGGGTTAAAGCAACAAAAAGAAGATGAGTTTGCATAGGCCTGCCTTGCATAAATAATTAACTAGGCCCTGATCCTATAAATAGAAGGTGCAAACAATGTGCAAGAAATATGGATTTGATAAATGCTAAAGCAGAAATGCCATCACATCTGGTTACGTAGGGGACTAAGCCCCTAATTTTATTAGTCGTGGTAAATTTTAGGTCTAAAAACTAACAATGACAGCCTATGAATTAGCTAAATTAGACGCTTGAATTGCCAAGCCTTCACATACCGAATTAAAGGCATCGCCTTCTAATAGAGGAAGGTCGGCTAACATAATTTGCTGAATTTCTTTTTGTACAATTGGCGACAAACTCATGCCTCCTGTCACAAATAACATTTCTGGCGGTTCGCTGCTGTTATCTAAACACTCAGTCACTAAACTTTTTACTCGGCGTAACCAAGATTGCATGGAACGATTTAAGTCTTCTAAGCTGATGTCTACATTATAATCAGCTTCAATGTAGTGTAATGGCAGCGTAATCTGTTTCTTTGACGACAACATTTCTTTGGCTAATCGAGACGAGTTGACTAATCTGGCTGAGAGTTTTTCTTCTTGAACCGTTTGCAGGCGCGATAATAATTTTGGATCTTTCATCATACATCTGGTTTGCGCAATTTCTAAACCATAATCATCTGAGAAAAAGTTATCCAATTTAGGAATATTATCTACCGCACACATATCTGAAAAATAAGTAGGTGGAACAGGCAAGTTATTGGACATCAATTGCCCCATTCCCATAGTAGGAGCGATAGATTTAACGATTAGATTTTTATCACATTCCATTCCACCTAATCGAGTACCTGTCACCGACAAAACATCTTGTTGGCGATCAAGACTAATATTTTTATCTGCAGACAAACGGATACAACAGATGTCTGTGGTACCACCACCAATATCTACGACTAGGGTATTGGTCGGTTTATCCAATGTTTGTTCAATTTTATAAGCTGCTGCTATAGGCTCTTCAAGAAACTCAACTTTGACAAACCCCGCTTTTTTAGCAGCTTGAGTCATTATTTCAATGGCTTGGTTGTTACCGGCTTCACCTCTAGTTCCGTGAAACTTTACAGGTCGTCCAATAACAGCTGTATCCACATTTTGTTGCAATTGAGTTTCTGCACTGGCTCTAAAAAAGGCCAGTTGTTTGGCAATAATGCCAACAAAGGCTTGTTGTTGTCCGGCCACTAAACTGGCCCCCAAAAAGTTTTTAGGCGAATAAATCAAACGACCTTTTTCGGGTGTTTTTAAATATCGTCTAAATCCTTCTTCGCCAAAGGCAAATTTGCCTGTTTCTGCTAACTGCTGCAAAGACAAATCTTGTACCGTCATATCTTTTAGCAACAATTGAATCGCTCGGCGTTGTAGCTCAGGTAAGTTATGAAACTCGGACCTTAGATCTGATATTTTGTCGCTATAAATGTTCTGCTCACGAGGATCTTTTGCCTCGTAATAACTGTCTTTAGCTTTATCAATTTGCTCGGTAATGCTGCGTTTTATTTGAGCGACTTTAGCTTCAATTATTGCAACAGGAGGGTTAGGTAACTCATGTTCGTAATAAATAAACACCGAAGATCGAATTTTATTTGCGTCTTCTAAGGTGGGATCTAACTTAATAAAATGGTGCTCTTGACCATCAAAATAAACCACCTCTGAATTTGAGGTGCCATAATCTATACCAATTGCAGCCATTGTTAGTGAATTCTACCTAAAGTGATGTGCTAAAAATTAAGGCCGAGAATTGTAAAGTAAAATGTGTAACGCTTCACCCGTTGTTTTAAAAACTTATTGAAACAAAGCTTTTTCGAATAAACGCAAAACAGACCTTGGTAGTTAACTCAGGTTCATTCGGCAGATATAGATGTTTGCCTTAAACCCCAAATATAATCCCTAGGTATTGTGAGTTTGAAATTATCACTTAGTTATATAAAGAAAATGTCGTTGACGGTAAAAGCTTTCTTAGCTCCTTATAACCATCAACCTTATAACCATCAAGATGAAATCCACTCAATACAAACTGAGTAGCTTGGCTCAGGAACATTTACGCAAAGTAAAAGCCAATAGGATAGAAAACTTTAGTGAACCGCAATGGCAAGCTTATAAAGCAACACTACTATCTGGTTTTCAGTTGCTAGCTGATAACCCTAGCGTTGGAAGGCTCTGCTTTGAAATATATGCCAACGGGTTTTACTTTCCCGTGGGGAAACATATGGCCTATTTCACCAAAGAAAAAGGGGTCATCTTAATCGTGGCGGTTTTAAATCAGTCGCAGTTACCACAAAATTACTTGGGGTAACTGCATGTTTTCCACAAAAAGCTGAGTATTAGTTCAAATTGCCTAACTTTCTCACCCAGATATTTCTAAAAGATACTGGAGAGCTGTGATCTTGGATCACCAGTGGTGATGGGCCATGAGCTTGGTATTCTTTCACTGATTTATGCCCGGTCGGGCCATTCAGAGGAGTTCTGTGCTGAACCAGTACACCATTGTGGAACACAGTCGCATGGGCTTTTTTAGTCAGTTTTCCTTTGTCGTCAAACTTTGGTGCTTCAAATACTATGTCGTAAGACTGCCATACTCCTGGAGGTAAAGACGCATTGGCTAGTGGTGGAGTCTGCCCATAAAGTGCTGCGGCTTGGCCATCTGGATAAACAGGGTTTTGATATGAATCCAAAATTTGCACTTCATAACGGCCCATAATATACAGCCCACTGTTACCCTTTTGCTGACGTTTTTTGTCGGTTTTTACCGGGGAGCGCCATTCTATGTGTAACTGCATATCACCTAACTTTTCTTTAGTGCGTATGCTTTGATTTTTACCCGTTTTAGGATCTTTTTGGATCGTGACTACACCATCTTCTATTAACCACTGCACGGGTTTACTGTCTTTGCTACGTTCGAAGGCATCCATATTGGAGCCATCAAACAGTACAATAGCGTCTGCTGGTGCTTGTTGCACAACCGCTGATTTAGGTGTGACCACTTCAGGTTGCGGGCGTCTTGGGTCATGCACATGCCATTGAGTCCCCGGAATGATGGGCGTATTGGTATAACCAAACACATCTTGTTTCTGCTGATTAGCGCTCTGGGCAATACCACACAAACTGGCAGATAAACTTACTGCAGTGATAAGCCTTACAAAGGTTTTACTCATGATTTACTTTCCTTATTTATAGTTCTTTTTATTTAAGTTGTAGCGCAATATATGCCCCATTAATGGACGGCCGCTTTGGTCGGTGACATTGGCTAAATTGATGGTATATAACTGTCCTTGTTTGAGCTCAGGCAAATGAATAATGAGTTCATCTCCCTTTTGATTTAACCCGCTTTTACTAATCGGAACTGTGGTTAAATCCACTTTTTCAGATCCATATTTGGCATGATAGTGATAAGTATGCCGAGTAATTTCGATGTTAGATGGAATAGATACTAAGCTTTGATTAAAGCTTACTTTAAAGCCATCTTTCACTTGGCTAACACCATCCACAATAAAAATCGGCTTATCCTTTTTGGTAATTTTAACTAGGCCTTCATCACCCGCCCAACCGAGGTGAATTTTCCCCACCCACAAGGCGCCGTCAGCAGAGAAGTCCATACGGAAATTTCCGATACCTAAGTCTTGCCCAGCTATAAATGGGATAAACGTACCTTGGGCAGTGTCTCCCTCGTTATCAGGTAAAAATCGAATAAGATGGTGAGTATTCATTTCGCCCACCAAGAGTTCGCCTTCAGGTAATCCAAATAAATCTGGGCTGATGGTTGCTAAAGGTTGCGTAGGAGAGTTGGCAAGCTCGCCTTGAGGAAATAAACCCGCTGCAGGTTTACGAATATCCATAAGATCTGCGGGAGTCACGTCCCAATGTTTTTTATTCCAACCTTTTAGCCAATGTAAAGAAGCGGGATGACCGGCAAAGTCCCCTTGGTTAACTTGATGAAGCGGGCTGGTGCCAATCCAATCCCCTTGGTTATCAGTGACCCATAACTTGTCTTGAGGATCGATATGTAGTCCAGCAGGTGAACGGAAACCTGAAGCAAAAGGAGTGACTTGTCCATCTGGAGTAATTTTCATCACCCAGCCTCGATAAGGCGCACAAGAAAACATACGTGTAACTTTTTTGCGATAGCCAGCTCGCCACTTAGGTGAATCGTGCCATTCACGCATTTTGTCTTCGGGTGCACAAAATTTGCTGTATTCACCACGAATGTATTGGTAGATTCCGGCAAAGTTTGAAGCCACGTTTAGACCAATATAATAGTTACCATTGCTATCCACAGCCGGTCCAAAGGCAAATTCATGATAATTCCCCGTCATACCAAACTCATCATAAAGGGCTTGGTAGGAATCTGCTTTACCGTCACCGTCTTTATCAACAATGCGAGTTAATTCAGGCTTTTGCATCACAACAAAACTGTTATCACTGTCTTGTACAATACCTAGTGGTGTATGTAACCCTTCTGCAAAGGTAGACCAAGTATTTTTATCTGGGTCAAAAATCACTAAGTCGCCGTTATACAAAGTTAAGGCAAGACGCCCGTCTTTCATGGCAGTTAACCCGCCAATTTGTGGGTCTACGGTTTTTGGGTATTCAACCTTTTCAATATTATAATAATCTTGCCACTTAGTTGGGTCAGCAAAACTGTTACTGGCATTGACAAGAGTCATTGCTAACGTAATTAACAAGGTAAATTTTAAGATAGTCATTACAAGCTCACCTCAACAGAAAATTTTGCAGTTTGATTTGGAGACAATGTCAATTTGTTATTGCTTAGCGTGCCTTGGCTCACCTTGATGGCTGCAGTTTTTCCAGCTTGAGTATGATGGCTAAAATCTAGCGTCAGCGGCTCTGATAAACCTTTGATTTTAAAGTGCCGGACAAAACTACGCTTGTTTTCACCAATAGTAATCTTTTCTCGAATTTGCACCTCACCCACAGAATAAATAAACTCAGGATTGCCCTGCACTAAGTCATATCCTAGGTAATCAACTTTGTTATTCTGCATCAACGAAAGCGGTTGATTAGCCGTTTCGGTATACAAAATTTTTGGCCGCACTTCTTCACGTTTTTTTTCACCATTAAAATGCAAATGGCTTGGGTAGGCAAAACGCACCGAGCCGATTGTTGTATCCCAAACAACCGTTAACTCTTTACTTAAAAACACACTGATAGACGCTGGACTCGTGAAAGGTAAATAGGTACGTTTAACATAAGGGTATGGCTTAGAAGGAGCCCGAAACGGTTTAAACCTAGGTTTAGCTTTTCGCTCGATGATATGTTTACTGACAAACAAAATGTAATCATGAATTTGTGTTAATCCTTGCTCACCAACATGACCCATAGGTGGCATTTGAATGGTGTCAGGATTTTTTTTACCAGGATTTTTTGACCAATTTAAAAATGCTTGGCGATGACTTAAAGGGTAATTATCACGAATGTACACAAGGGAAGGACCCGTGCTAAATCGGTCAATGGAGTGGCACGCTTGGCAATTAGCCTTAAATGCTTTCTCCCCGGCGTTTTTGCCTGATACGATGTTAGCAAATGCAGTGTTAGCAGACGCGACAAAAAGCAAACTCATAGCTACCCAAAACAAAATACTTAAATACAAAGGTTTTTTATTCACAATAAACACCTATCCCATAAAGCAGAAATTCAATACACTAAGGAAATCTTAAGCTAATGAATCGTACAGCATAAGTAAAAATAAAGATTTAACAGTAAATCGGAGAGTTTATAACTGTTA
Organism: Paraglaciecola sp.; assembly: GCF_051252315.1. Lineage (GTDB taxonomy): Bacteria > Pseudomonadota > Gammaproteobacteria > Enterobacterales > Alteromonadaceae > Paraglaciecola. The sequence goes on from NZ_JBPOFP010000013.1 coordinate 34,286, forward strand.
TAAAACATGAATAACCCACTTAAATCAGATACTTACCCCAGTAAATCTAGCATTCTTGAGCAATTAGAACGGATCAATCAAAGTCATGTTTTAGGCCGTTCTAAAATTAATCGTAAACTAATTAACTATTTAGTGGACTATTATTTAGACAACCTAGCGCAAGATGGACAAGCTAAAGCCCCCAAGGAAATAGAGATTGCCACTAAGGCTTTAGATAAAAGTGAAGACTTCAATCCTGCAGAAGACGCATCGATTCGGGTATATATATCTAATTTACGAAAAAAACTGGATGTCTATTATCAAACTGAAGGGATAGATGAAGATTTTCAAATTACCATCCCACCTGGTGGTTATGGCCTTGAGTTCGTTGTTCAAAAACAACAAGTAACTGACAATATTGTAACGGCTACAGTGGCTTCAGAAATTCCACAGCAACAATTGACGTCCCCCCCCCAAAATACATTAACGACCTCATTTTCACCAAGCACAAATCACTGGTTATCAAAAAGATCAGCCATTGGGATAGTGGCAATATTGAGTTTATCTTTACTACTAAATTTATGGTTGTTTGTAAGCCAAACTACTAACCAAGAAGCTGTTATTCGACAGCATTCATTTTGGCAGCCTCTATTTACTAATCAAAAACCTACACTCATTGTGATTGGTGACTTATATATGATCACCGAAAAAGATCCACAAACGAATCGGCCTAGAGCGATACGAGAATTTAGCATTAACAACGAGACTGACTTAAAAAAGTACTTTGTTAATTATCCGCAAAAACGGGATACGGTTGGTAAATCTGCCAGCGCCTTTTTGCTAAAAAATAGCGTGTTTTCACTGCAACATATTCTGCCTTTATTTAATTCTCCGCACGAGGTCACAATTAGACTAGCAAGCAACCTCTCCCCTTCTGATTTGCGTGACTACAATTTAATTTATCTTGGTTTGTATAAATCCCTTGGTTTATTAGATGCTTATTTTCAAGGTTCGAACTTCCATATAATAGAGTCTCCACCATCACTCAAACATAATACTCGCGATATAAGCTATGCCATGACTGGCAACTTACAGCAGGAATATACCGACTTTGGATCATTTGCTAAATTTGCTGGGCCAAGTGGAAATCAGGTTTACTTATTAGCAGGATTTTCTGATGCTTCAATTATTCAAATGGCAAAGTACCTAACCAACATCAACAAACTCGAATCTGCAGAGTTTTTGCAACATTATGAAAAATTGGTAAAAAACAAATCCAACTTTGAACTGATATTTTCAGCTTCAAGTTTTGATAGGACGGATCTCGATTCAACAATAGTGAATAGTGGCCCACTAGACGTTAAATCTATATGGGCCATGCCTAATTAACCGGAGTTATGGTTAATCACTCACGCAAGTATGTTACAAAATTCAAATTTGGTAACACTTTGATGTTTGCCTGGCGTGTCTGCGCCACGAATACTTAATACCATTCATCTTAATTCGCTAAGAAGGTATGTATTGTGATTAAAAGCTTGTTTATCCCAAATAGTAAATACGATGGCATTCGGCCGATTAATATCTACTTTATGCGTCTGATTTACGTGTTAATGGCGTTTGTATTAGGCGCAGATGTATGGGGCTACATATTTTCTTACAGTGCAGTCTGGCAACAAAACGAAGCTGTTGCATGGAGTGTTTGGGCTGCATTTTCGGTTTTGGCTTTTTTAGGTATTTTTAGAACGATCCAAATGATCCCTCTATTATTGTTAGAAATTGTCTATAAAGTTTTGTGGCTTATATTAGTGGCTTACCCTTTATGGCAGAAAGACAAATTGATTGGCTCTGGTGTAGAGCAAACTGCTTTTGCCTTTTCACTTGTGGTGTTACCCATATTGGCAGTACCTTGGGGCTATGTCTTGAACAGAATAATACTAAACAAACCAAGTCAACTTAGTAACTTGGCAAAGTAAGTATGTACGGGTTGAGGAGGGCAATTTGTCCACTTGTCTTAGTTACCTATCATAATTGCCCCACCAGACCTAAATCATGGGTTTTCCACGGCGACATAGTTGCAGTGATACACCCCATGGATCTTTCATCATGATCAATAATGAGCCATCGGGTAGATTGACTTCATCTACTTTTTTGGCCCCGGCTTTTTCCAAACGAGCGCAATCTTCGTAGGGTTCAGAAGAAACAAACGCTACGTGCATAATCAATGGATTTTGATTGTGATAATCGGGCACTTCATCTACAGGGTTGTTATAAACTTCTAACATGACTTGACCTGTTTGATCAGCAATAAAGTGTGTAAATGGATGTTGTGACATCGCAAATTTAATTGTGAAGTCTAAATGTTCGCAGAACCACTTAGCCTGAGCCACAGGATCTTCAACGTTAAACGCAAAATGTTCAATTTTCAAAATTGTCTCCCAATAATTTTATAAAACAGTATATCCAATAAAGCCTAACCAACTCACAGATAACAATACCCAAGGTAAATAAAGCTTAAAGACATTATTGGTGTCTCTAATTTCATTTTCTTGATCACCATTATCCAACTCTCGTTGTTTAAGCTTTTGTTTACGTTGTTTGTCCATCTCTCGCAGTTTTTTACTATGCTGTTTTTTATATTCAGCAATGCCCTTCTCTATTCCTTTAGCAATGAGCTTAGTTTGTTCTTTTGTTTGCCCTGGTTTCTGGGTGCTTTTAGCGACCTTTAAGGCATCAGCTTCTAGCTCGGGGGAGTTTTTATTTTTCATTCTTACATTTAACCGATTAATACTTAACCCGAACTCTGGGTAAGAGGTGTCGTTTAACTATGATTTTTATATAAATATCAAAAGGTTATTTTGCATTTCCTTTTGAAGTTTAAATAATTTATTACTCAGTGACGAAATTTTTGTACCTAACAAGACGGTTTTTCGTAAGTAATAGCTGGCGATTACTAGGAAAACCAACACAGTTAGGAAGAAAAAGAGCGTTATTGAGAGGCGCAGCTTAACCAGAGTTCGGGTTACTTACCAATATTATTAACAGTTTATGTTAATCCCTAGGGAGAAAAACAGTCGTAACCGCTTTATTTAAACGTTAATGAATGCCACATCCATAAATGGATTACTGCTATACTTCACGCCTTTATACACTGCCGCTTTGCAGCCAATCAGCACGAGTCCATACATGTCATTCTCAAACCTTAATTTATGCGAACCTCTGCTCAATGCCTTATCCGATTTAAATTATTCAACGCCAACTTCAATCCAACAGAAGGCGATACCAGCGGTGTTGTCTGGCAAGGATATTATTGCCGCTGCGCAAACAGGTACAGGTAAAACGGCAAGTTTTGTGTTGCCGATCCTGCAATTGCTGAACACAGATCGCAAACTGCGTGGTAAACGTATCAGAGCACTTATCTTAGTGCCAACCAGAGAGTTAGCGGTTCAAGTTGAAACCAGCATTACCGAATATGGAAAAAATCTAACTCTTAGCTCTATGGCAATGTATGGCGGAACTCAATCCTTTGAACAAAAACAACGTTTAATCGACGGGGTCGATATTTTAGTCTCAACGCCAGGTAGATTGCTCGATATGGCCCATCAGCGCGCATTACATTTTGATGAGCTTGAAATATTAGTACTCGATGAAGCCGATAGAATGTTAGATATGGGTTTTATTGGCGATATTAATAAAATCATTGAACGATTACCCGAACACCGTCAAAACCTGTTATTTTCAGCGACGATTTCAAACGAAGTACGGGCGCTAGCAAAACGTTCGATCTACAAGCCTGTTGAAATCTCAATAAAACAAAATAAAGAGTCTGCAGCCAAAATTGAACAGTGGTTAGTCACAGTTGATAAAAGCAATAAATCAGCTTTACTAAGCCACCTGATTAAAGAACAGCAATGGGATCAAGCGCTTATTTTTATTGAAACTAAACAAGGTGCGGCTAAATTAGTTAGCCAATTAGAAAAACGCGGGATCCCTACCGAAAGCATTCACGGCGACAGAACCCAGTCCATGCGTGAAAAAATATTAGCTGATTTTAAATCAGGTCAAATCAAGTTCTTAGTCGCAACCGGAGTGGCTGCCCGTGGCCTAGATATTCAAAACTTATCACGTGTGGTTAATTACGACTTACCCGACCAAGTTGAAGATTATATTCATAGAATAGGCAGAACAGGTCGTGCTGGTGCCAGCGGAGAAGCCATTTCATTAGTCGCAAAAGACAACTTTAGAAACCTATGCGCCATCGAAAGTCGTCTTGGCCATGTGATTAACAGAAAAACATTTGAAGGTTTTGAGGTTAAAAAGACGGTACCCGTTTCTATTTTAAATTATGTGCCTAAGAATAAACGGAAGTAAGTTAAGAAAAATAGAGCCGAGTATTCTCGGCTCACTCTACTTTTACCTTGTACTTTCTTGTACTTAAAGGGGAGCTAGTCTTTAAACAAAATACAAATCGGCTCTGGCACGTTTACCGTGTTACCCGTTTGGTACTGTAATAAACCATTGGTTTGATCAATGGCAAACACAGAGACAGTGTTGGAATGTTGCCCAGCAGCAAACAACCATTTTCCACTATTATCCATATTGATGTTTCGAGGGAAAGAACCACGAATAGATTCATGTTCTTGGAGTGCCAATTTTCCGCTCACTTCATTATTGTGATAAACACTTACAGAATCATGGCCTCGATTAGCCGAATAAACAAATAACCCATTAGGATGCACTAATATTTCAGACGCTGAATTAAACAGTTCTTGTCTTTTTAGTCCTTCATCTAAAGTTGGGGTAACGCTGATTAATTCAGCCGTGCCAGATTCTTTGTTATAGGCAAAAGAACTCACACTTAATGCAAATTCATTTAACAAATAGATGTAATCACCATTAGTTGAAAAACGCATATGACGTGGGCCACCACCTGGTACGGTATCAGCTCGGCTATGTTCTACTAATTTTGCTTCATCTGCCAAAACACGATAAATCATGATGGTATCCATACCTAAATCAGGAACAAAGGCAAACTGACTATCTGGTGAAAATCCAACCCAATGGGGGTGAGGACTATTTTGACGATTTAAATAAACTTTTGAGCCACCTTGATGGTCGATTAATTGGCTGCGCTTTTGAACGGCCCCCTTTTTTCCTAACGGAAATACCGCTACCGAACCACCACCATACTGAGCCGTTAACAAAAACTTACCCGATGAGTGGACCGCAATATGAGCACCGCCACCATCACCAATTTCTGTATAATTTATAAAGGTTAATCCGCCGTCTTTTACAGTTTTGTAAGCAGCTACAACAGGCTTTTTATTAATTGAAGCCACAGCATAAATAACGTCAAGTTTAGGATGTTTAGCTAAGAACCCCGGAGCTTTTATATCTGCCACTTTTTTAGGCTCAGACATTTTGCCTTTGGCATCGTCAAACTTAGCATGGTAAATACCATCACCTAATTTAGAGCCAGTACCAAAATAAACATCTTGCTCTGCCTTGGCCACCTGAATGAGACTTATCAAGCAGATAAAAACACATGCTTTAAAAGGATTAAAATTAATCTTTCGAAAAAACACTGCGGTCATTACTATTTCCTTTTTTATTATTTGTAAATTGTTAAACTCTGACTTTATGAGCGGAGGCATGGTAGCAGGTAAAGTGTCATCTCCCAATCACCAAATAATATTAACTAAGAACCACTAGCCAGTTAAAGGTCTGACATTAATTTTAATTTCTTTGGCATTAATTTTATTGCTTGCGCCATTCCCCAAGAAAATCCTGGACCTTCGTTATTCAACTCTGAAGCGGGTAAATAGAAATATTGTTCCACTTCAGAACTGTATAATGCTGCATCTAAAATGTGCCATTGGTTGTCTTTCCATACCTCAGTCCATGCATGACCAACAGCAGACACTTGCTGGTGTTCTTCATATATGACGGTTCCAAGAATTATTCGCGCTGGAATGTTTAATGCCCTGGCAAGGGTAGTTGTTAAAACAGCATACTCTGTGCAGTCTCCGCTGCGCTGATTGGCCACTACAGAAGCAATACTAAACCCATGAATATAGGTTGGGTCTTCAATATAGGTATTAACATATTCTACTAGATGGTCTAATTTCCACGATTTCGCAATCTCGCCCACAAACCCATCGATAAATTTTTGAGTACTATCTTCTTCAATATCAATAACAAAACTATGTTGTAGATAATCAGACTTAACACTACCTTTAAATTTAGGCTGGGCGTGCATAACGATCGTTAACACTTCTTTATCGCTTTTTTTGGCTGCAATGTCGCTCCAGTTTATTAACCCTTGTTCAACATCATTCACATGAGAAGATGAAAACTCCAAGCGAATTTGAGCGTTTAATGGAAAAGTAACATTTTCTTCTAACTCAATAGGAATAGAGGCAAGTGAGGGTATTTCTTGAGCAAAACAAACTGTTGCCTGAGTCAATACCCAAACTAATAAGAACGCCCTCATTGTAATCTCGGTAGCCCTTTAACAAAGACAGATTTCATTTGTATCTCTAGTGCGCCTTGCTGCACAACCCCACGTTTTAAAACTCCATTTTTATCAGACAAAGATTTTAATTTAAGCGGGCCCATATCAAATTCAAGATTAGCCTTAGGATCGTTTTCAATTTTAGTCATTACCACCTTAATGGCAGACGTAGGGTCAGCTTCTGGAAGCCACATATGAAACTCTTTAGATTTATCTTGCGACTCAAGTAAACTTTTACTGTCGATGTAATAACCGTAGTCACTCTGCAACCAAGTATCATGAATTAACGTTTTAGTGACCGCTTTTCCTTGCAGCTCTCCTTCAACATGCCATTTTCCCTCTTTCGAACTAATAGAGAAATTTGACGACATCACTCCATTTTCGATTGTATATTTTGTGCCGTTAATCAATGAACCGTCTGCTCTGCCCCATGAAGTTGAAGCGTCATCGCTACGTGACACAGAGCTGGCGTCAACCGGAACTAACATAGCCGAGGTTTGTTTAATACTTATGTCTCCCTCCGCGTCTACTACATATTGTTCTCTAGCGAAGCCAATGGGCATTTCATTCAGTGTCATTTGATAAACAACTTCAAAAAATTCTGGTTTTTCCTCATTCACGAGAAAAGCCTTCACAAAAGATTCAAACACTCTAAAAAAAGCCTTGGAGTAGCCTGTTTCATTGTGCAAACACATTTGTAAACTATCACTCGTTTGGGCTGAAACGGCTTTAATAATGCCAGATATTTTTTCGTCACCTTCTCCAAGTGTATAAAGAGTATCAAGCAACATGTAAGGAGTATTTTCGATAACACCACCATCAATGGCATAATTGAACTTACCTGAAAGGGACTTTTTATTTAGAGTCTCCACTCCAGATAAACTGTAATCTACGACGGAATAGAGAGAATTGGATGTGCCGTCAAATTCACTAAAAACGTAACACTCCACTGGAGAAGCAGTCCCTATATCGACTTGATAATACCAAGTACCTTCTTCATCGGAAATTAGTTTGGCATCACCCAACATTTCACTATTTACATTAAAAGGTTTAATTTTAATTTTGCTTGTTTGCTCAATTTCAATTGAACGCTGAACAGAGTCTTTAAACCACTGTGGAAAATCATCTATATTGACAAGATTTTTAGCAAAAACGTTAGAATTAAGAATGAGAGGCAATGCGAAAATAATACTTTTGAACTTCATGAAGTTTCGATCCTTGAACATAATAATTTTTACGAAAAGATTATTGTTTTAATAACCAATGGCTAGAATACACATGTGTCATAAATTTTCCCATAAAAATATTATTTGATGTACGTAAGCGATTAACGCAGTTGACCAGTTAGAGTTTTGGGTAGAAGGCCCCACTAAAGATAGTCCTAAAGACTGGAATGATGTCACTTTGTCAAGAATGAGCAGTAGGCTTGTAACTGTAACAGACAGATATAAGCTGATTTATACTATGCCTAATAATTCAGCGGAGTAATTTGGCCAGGTGTCACTAAGCCATTGAATTACAATGTTATAATCTCACTTAGTCGATACTTCTTATCCAGTACTCAGGTTAACTAAAATTTGCTACCATCAAGACAGCACTTTTACTCTTCTTGGTAGAGAATTTTCCTATGCGTTGCCTTAAATTTTATTCGGTTGTCTTAATAATTGCCTGTGGTGTGTTGTCTGGCAATGTTTTTGCTCAACAATCAGCCACTCAATTAAAACCTGATCATAAAAATATGGAAGGTAAACAGTTAGTTGAACAAGTGTGTGTAAGTTGTCATGGGTTAAACCAAATTAGCCGAAGTTCTGGCTACGACTTTGCTGGTTGGAAATCATTAACCCGAACCATGCTAGATTTGTCGTCTCAACCTGACATCGAACAGAAAATAATGAGCTATCTAGCAGCTAATTATCCCGTCAATATTCGACGCGTGCCAACGCTAATCGCTGGTGATGTAAAAGTAAGCTTTACACAGTGGCAAACCCCTACACTAGGCCAAAGATCCCGTGATCCGGTTGAAGCTGCAGACGGAAGTATTTGGTGGGCAGGGCAAAGAAAAAACTTAATTGGCCGTATCGACCCCAAAACAGGTGAAATGCGTGAGTATGTTTTACCTGCTAATTCTATGCCTCATTCCGTGACAGTAGGCCCTAACCAAAATATTTGGTACACAGGTAATAAAAATGGCTCGATTGGAAAAGTCGACCCTGTATCTGGCGATGTCACAGTATTTAATATGCCAGATAAAAATGCTAGAGATCCTCATACAGCAGTATTTGATGCCAAAGGAATACTCTGGTTTACCGCTCAACACAGTAACTTTATAGGCCGATTAGATCCCACTACTGGCATGGTTAAGTTGGTAACCTTGCCCAGAGCCAAATCCAAACCTTACGGGATCAAAATAGATGCGAATGGGTTTCCTTGGGTGGCATGTAACGGTAACAACTGTTTAATCAAAGTTAACCCAAATACTATGCAGTTAACTGAAATAATTTTACCCAATTCAGCCACTAGAGTGCGCCGTTTAGACATAGCGAACGACGGCAGCATTTGGTACGTTAATTCCTCACAAGGAAAACTTGGGCGCTATACACCTAAAACTGGTGACATCAAAGAATGGCCATCGCCCAGTGGTTCAAAGTCTCACCCATATGCGATTGCGGTTGTGAACGATATTGTATGGTACAACGAGTCTGGCATGCGCCCTGACCCATTAGTACGATTTGATCCTAAAACTGAAACCTTTCAAAGTTGGCCAATCCCTTCAGGCAGTGTGTTTGCTGGTATTATTCGACACATGCGCCCCGCCCTAAATGGTGATTTACTTATCCATCAAAGTAGTACTAATAGAATCATACGAGTAAAGATCCATTAAAACGAATGAGCCTAAAGGTGGTTTAATGAACACTAAATTAAATGATATTACTGCATTAACGCAGAAACTTTAGGCTCAATCGCTTCAGCCCAGACTTTATACTGATCTTTATTTGGGTGCAGTAAATCCTTCATCACTGCTGGGCTTAAATTCCCTTTTTCATCCAAAAAGACAAAATTGATATCCAGATAATGAATACGTTTACCGTCATGGTAGTTTTTGATGATCTGATTCACCTTAGTGTTAATCTGACGTAATGGATCGTCCTCAGTAGCGCCACGAGGGAAAACAGCCAATAACAATATCTTAGTATTGGGCAGCTTAGTCTCTAAAAGATCCAAGATATGTTGAATACCCAATGCGGTATCTTCCGGTTTGTCTTGTCTGTGCCCAGTATTATTTGTGCCTATCATCAACACCAATAATTTGGGATCAATGCCATCAACTGCACCATGTTGTAAGCGCCATAAAACGTGCTCAGTTCTGTCACCACTAAAACCAATGTTGAGTGCATTAAGTGGGGCATATCTTTGTTGCCAAACCTCTTTACCCTTTTTATCCCACGCATGGGTAATGGAATCACCTAAAAACACCAAATCAACTTGCTTCATTTGCTCTTTGAGCTGTAACTTTTCTTGGTGACGTGGCTTCCACCATTTCACTGCCCACTCCGCCGTTTGCACATCAGGTTGAATTGACAGTGGTTTATTAGCTGATACCGCGCAGGTAGCCCAAAATAAACTAATGACCAATATAATATTTTTCATATAACTTCCTATTATTTTTTACACAGTGTATTGCCAATACATTCCAATTTGTTAGCAAACATTTGTATCACTTTGTATTAAAAATAACGAAATTAATTTGCTGACTAAAATATAAAGCGCCGCTGATTTTAGTCAACGATATAAATTATAAAAATAAGAAGAAAAACAGATCTAATTGGAATACTAAAGCCATAGGTTAAGCTTTGAATATACGACGTTTTATTGAGCACCTTTTTCAAGGCACTCAATAATTGAATACTATGATTTAACAGACAAGTCACTGCCGTCATCAATGTCATCATTATCATCATCATGGTCTGGCAAAGCGACTTCTGTTGCAGAAAACAACATAAAACCAACTGCAAAAACAAAGGCTCCGCAAATTAAGAAGACCAACCTACCCCACAATGGATTAGGCAATGCCATCATTGCCATGACTAAAATACCAGCAATAGCGATCATTCTTCCTAACAAAATACGTTGACGATTATCCAAGTGAACATGGCTGCCTTTTTCTTTCACTAAGGGGGTATTGATATTAGTAAAGAAGCGCTCAACCGACTCTTCTCGTTTTTCTGGTAACCCCTTATAAAACAAGGTGGTTAAACAGAAGAAGCCTCCGGTAATTACAATGTGACTAATTAAGCTAATAGACACCACTAAGTCAGTCCACTCCCTTTTAGTTAGCTCGTTTGTTAATCCCAACAATTGTTCTACATGTGCAGGCTGTAATACCACAGCAATCACATAAGACACACAGGCCCCAACTAAAAACGTGGCCCAAGCTGCCCAGTCTGGTGTTTTTCGTACGAAGAAACCTAAAAAGCTGGGTAACATTTGAGGGAAGCCCAAAAGTGCACTCATATAAAGCATGGCGTCGAATAAACTTAATTCTTTTAAAGAGTTTAAAAACAGTGCTAAGCCTATGATCAAGGTGCCAAAAGCAATGGTAGCAATACGCGATACCAGCATAAGTTTCTTTTCAGAAATATTAGGTGCAATAATTGGTTGAACAAAATTTTTGACAAAAATACCGGCATTACGGTTTAAACCTGAATCAATTGAGCTCATTGTCGCGGCAAACATAGCTGCGATCAGCAGGCCAATCATACCCGCTGGCATGTATATTTTAACAAAGGCAAGATAAGCAGCTTCTGAGTATTTAGCTCCTAACTCAGGGTACATGGCCGCTAAGTCAACGCCTGAACTTGCCATAAACCACGAAGGAATAAACCAAATAATAGGTCCAAGGGTCATCAAAATGCAGGCTAACAATGCGCCTTTTCGTGCGTGTTCAGAGTCTTTTGCGGTGAGGTACCTGTACGAATATAAAATATTGTTGGTCAATCCAATTTGTTTCAAAAAGATACTAAATGCCCAAATATAGAAGATAGACATATAGTTAAGCTCTGTTCCCGAAACAAAATCCGTTGGAAAATTATCAACGATAGGCATGATGCCACCAGCTTGATAAATACCCACTGCGGCACAGGCGATGGTTACCGCCATAATCACTATCATTTGCATGAAATCTGATGCAATTACTGCCCAAGCCCCACCTGTGACAGACATGATTAGCACCACCAATCCTGTGGCAATAATGGTGGTTTCCATATCAAAATCGAAAATCGTTGAGGTAATAATCGCTAAGCCGTTCAAGGCGATACCTGCACTGATCAAAGTCGTAAACATATTGACCCAAGCAAAGATTTGCTCGTTCTTGTTGCCGAATCGCAAACGTAACGCTTCAACTACGGTCACAACCCGCATTTGCCTAAACCTAGGAGCAAAATACAAATAATTGAAAAAGAAGCCTATTGAATTACCAACAAAGATAAACGCGACTGCTAAGCCATCGGTATAAGCTTTTCCTGCTGCACCGGTAAAGGTCCAAGATGAAAATTGGGTCATAAAAGCAGAAGCACCGACCATCCACCACAGAACATTACCTCCACCTCGAAAGTAATCACTGGTATTGGTCGCTAGATTTCTAAATGCCCAACCAATAACAATTAGGAAGATAAAGTAAACAATGACTATTAATGTATTTAAATCCATAACCTACTCAAATTACCTTTTCGCGCTCACATACTTAAAAAAATACACGAACAAACTGAATGACTTTTTGACATAAGTATAACTTAGCTCAAATATAGCAAACAATAAAGTAATATATTAGACTGGTTATTGGTATTTTAGTTTTAGGCTTGTATAAGCACGTTTTAACTAGAGTTTTCTTTGAACTTCTTTACCTGAGACACGGGTAACTTGATATTTTTCAACATTAAATGAAAGGGGATCACTTTAATTAATTCTTCAATTGGTAATAATGCAAAGGCCCAAAAAACAGGTAACTCTAATACAAGCACAAACAGAGCACACAAGGGTAAAACCACCAACCACTGAGTAAAAAAATGCACATTGAGTACACCCACACTCTTACCTACCGCTCGTAACGAATTGCCGGCAATAGTGTTGTACGTTCTCACTAAAGGTAAACACACATAAAGCGGCATAATACTCGCCAGCGCCATAATTGTGGGGGGTTCAATGTTAGGATAGATAATGCTTAAGGATAGACTTAGACCATACAGGGCTAACGATACACAGCAGGCCATTAACATGCCGACCTTAATGCAACTATTGATGATAGGGTTAATTTCTCCATACTGCTGTTTACCCATGGCTTGGGTAATCGTAATGGCATTCGCCTGAGCCCAAGCAACAATGAATTGTGTGGCAATACGTAACCAAGGAAAAATTAATGTTATGGCCACATATGAATAAATATTTAACTGAGCAAACAACAACAGATAAATGGTATTGCCTATAGCCAACACTAGGTAATTAGTGGCAATGGGTAACACTTCTACAAAATGCGCTTTTAATCCATTCCAATCCTTCAGTTGTGTTTCATGTTGCCGAGATAATTGTTTCTGTTTTTTTAAGTACTTAGACAAATAAATGAGGCGAATAATAACGGCAAACAAACTACCAAAAGCCGCCCCTTCCAAGCCTAGCCCAGAGAATGAAAATTGTTCGTATCCAAATGCAGAACCATCAACACCAAAAATCAAACAATAACTGAGCACAATATTAATTGGCACTTCTAACAGATAACTATGTAAAGCGGTTTTGGTATTACCTTGTCCGTTTAATAAAGCGGTAATGGTTTGCGTAATGGCATTAACCAGCAATATGTACTGGCTAATACTCAGATAATTTTGTACTTGGTCAGCAAGTATTGCGTCATCGGTTAACAGCGAGACGAGATAATTTCCAGACAGTGAAAGAGTTAAAATAAACGCTAAGGTCGCAACTATATTAATCGTCAGACCATAATAAAAGCAGCGTACTAGTTTGCTTTGGTCATTAGCGCCATAAGCTTTTCCCATTGCCAATTGACTACCATTCGCCAAAGCCAGCTGCAGGCCTAAAAAGAAACTAAGAATGGTGCCTGCAATGCCCATTGCAGCAAGAGATATTTCACCTAGGGGCGACACGAGCAAAGTATCGATAATGATCATGGCCTGAGTCAGTAATGCATTTACCGCCAAAGGCCAAGCTAATGACAAATTAACACGTAGATAAGAATTGGGCGTTTGACTCACAGGTATCCTTTATTCGGGCTTATATAATTTTTGCTTTAAGCGACTTTAACTTGCAATGCCGGTGACAATACAATCTAATATATCTATTACGCAACTAAAATACGAAACTAATGACAAAAATCGATTTTAAAGTACAAAGTATCGACCAAGTTATCTCTAGCGCTGATCTTGGCGATGAAGGCAGCTTAGTTGAACGTATTTATTTTGTACTTCGAGCACAAATCATTAACCTTACTTTGCCACCAGAAATGCCACTGGTAGAAAAAGAAATTGCAGCGATTTTTAACATCAGTAAAACTCCTGTAAGAGAAGCGTTAATACGTTTAGCCAACGACCGCCTTGTTACTATCGTTCCCAAAAGCGGCAGTTATGTAGCCGTCATTAGTATTGAGCGCTACTTAGAAGCCTGTTTCATTCGCGTGAGTCTTGAAGGAGGCTGCGTAAAACGCTTAGCTGAAAAAGGCTTAAGCATGACCGAACAAGTCACTTTGCGTTCTATTATCACCCAGCAACAACAAATCCTGGATGGTAACACTACAGATTACCAACCGTTTTTTATGGTCGATGAGTTACTTCACAAAACTTTCTTCGAATACGCCGGTCTTTCTGGAGCGTGGTCATTACTTAACAGTGCTAAAGCTGAAATTGATCGCGTCAGGCATTTGAAAAAAATGCTTGGCATTCACAGAAGTAAAGCAGTGATTGAAGAACATTCGAAAATCCTTCAAGCGATTATCGACCGCGAACCTGAACAAGCCGAAGCCGCCATGATTTATCATATTGGTGGGGTTGACGAAGAGATGGTTGCCATTTCTGAAAATCCGTTATTTCTGCAATCCATTGAGTCTTTCAACTTACTGTTAAATGCTCAGCGAAAAGGCCGCAATAAACGAAAATGGCAAGCTTAATCACTTGCCGTTTGCTTTCACTAAATGTGTTGATAAATATAAACAAAACTGCAGTTTTATAGCTGAGCCTCTCTACTAGTTATACATTTTCTTTGGCAACAATGGCGTCATAACGAGCACGCGTTTCATCACTCATTGGGTATAAACCTATTATGGGCTCGCCTGCATGAACTTGCTCAATAACCCATGCTTCATAACGCTCCATACTTTTTGCTTCTAGTGCAATCTCTTCAACCAACTCAGCTGGAATAACAATCACTCCATCACCGTCTCCTACTGCTATATCTCCAGGGAAAACAGCCACTCCTCCACACCCAATCGGTACGTTTAGGTCCAAAGCTTGATGTTTGGTTAAATTCGTTGGCGCCGATGGTTTTGCGCAAAACGAAGGCATATCTAAAGAAACGATTTCATCAGCATCTCGCAAACCGCCATCAGTCACAACACCTGCACAACCACGAATTTGAAGGCGTGTCGCAATAATAGAGCCCGCTGATGCCGCACTGGCATCTTGACGGCAGTCCATAACTAACACATGTCCTTCTGGGATCTGTTCTACCGCTACACGTTGCGGGTGATCAGGTTCACGAAATACGGTTAGTGGGTTTAAATCTTCACGAGCGGGGATATATCGCAGGGTAAAAGCGGGGCCAACCATTCTTTTGGCTTTCTCTCCAAGACGAGAAACACCTTGTATGAATTGGTTTCGTAAACCACGTTTATATAGCAATGTGGCAATTGACGCCGTACTGGTTTTGATAAGAATTTGTTTGATTTCAGAATTCATCTTGCGTTCCTATAAAGAGGTCTTAGTTCGTAAATTTATTAAATAATGCGTAACCATAGAGTGAACAATAATTCACCACCTACATTAAAATATATTACAAACAAAACTAATATACCAGTTTATCTTTTAAAAATATTATGTCCGAAGCACTAAACCTAGCTACGTAATTAGCACTAATAACAAATTGTAAACTACCTAATGAAACTGCTAAAGGCTTATAAATAGCCTACTATCGCGCAAGTGATAAATGAATAATGATACACCCACTTGTAATATATTAGATTTGCACTTAGTATATATTTAGTGCGATAAGTAACTTAAGAAAAGTGAAATAAATATGAACATTAATGGCGAAATGTTGATCGGTAACCAAAGGTTATCAGGTTCCAACTCTGCAATTTATGCAACCAACCCAGCAACCGGCGAACAAATAGAACCTGCATTTAATGGCAGTTCTAAAAAAGACGTTATTGAGGCCTGTAAATTGGCTGAAAGCATATTCGATACCTTCAGAAATATTGCTCTGGAGCAACGTGCGAACTTTTTAGAATGTATCGCCGATGAAATCTTGGCTCTAGGTGACACACTCGTGCAAAGAGCCATGGCAGAAAGTGGTCTCCCACAAATGCGTATTGAAGGAGAGCGCGGACGTACAATGGGCCAATTAAAGCTTTTCGCGAGCGTTGTTCGAGTAGGTAATTGGGTTGACGCACGCATTGATCCAGCTCTTCCTAATCGCACTCCGTTGCCAAGATCTGATATACGTTTACGCCATATTCCCTTAGGACCTGTTGCAATCTTCGGTGCAAGTAACTTTCCTTTAGCATTCTCCGTAGCAGGTGGTGATACTGCTTCGGCATTAGCCGCTGGTTGCCCGGTTGTAGTGAAAGCGCACTCTGCCCACCCCGGTACCAGTGAATTAGTCGGTAAAGCTATTATTAAAGCAGCAAATAAGTGCAACATGCCTGAAGGCGTTTTTTCCTTGTTATTTGCCAGTAGCAATGAAATTGGGACCGAACTCGTTGCTCACCCTGCAATTAAGGCAGTTGGCTTTACTGGATCCCGTGCCGGTGGTTTAGCTCTTATGAATATTGCTGCTAATCGTCCTGAACCGATTCCTGTTTATGCAGAAATGAGCAGCATAAACCCTGTATTCTTATTACCTAATGCATTAAAGAAAAACGCAACTAGCTTAGCCACTGGTTTTGTTGGCTCGTTAACATTAGGCGCCGGCCAATTTTGTACCAACCCAGGTTTAGTCATAGGTTTAGCCAGTGATGCCCTTGATCAATTTATTATACAAACCCAATCTGATGTAACGAATGCACCCGCCCAAACTATGCTGACAGAGGGTATCCATAAAGCCTACACATCTGGAACAAATCAACTCGAAACAAACCAACATGTCAGCTCTGTTGCTAACGGTATTCAATCCGATGAACCCAACCGCTGTCAGGCAAAAATATTTAAAGCTACTGCTGAAAGCTTTCTTGCCGACCCTGGTTTAACAGATGAAGTTTTCGGTTCTACGTCTTTAGTAATTAGCTGCCAATCTGAACAAGAAATGTTAAGTGTTGCTGAACATTTAGAAGGTCAATTAACCGCAACTATGCAGTTAGATGACGAAGATACTGAATTAGCACACAAGTTACTCCCAATACTCGAACGAAAAGCCGGTCGAGTCCTTTGCAATGGTTATCCCACAGGTGTTGAAGTTTGTCACGCCATGGTTCATGGCGGCCCATTTCCTGCGACCTCAGACAGTCGCACGACGTCAGTCGGCAGTGCAGCCATTTTGCGTTATTTACGTCCAGTCAGTTATCAGGATATGCCGGCAGCACTATTACCAAATGAGTTAAGAGATGATAACGAGCTAGGTTTAAACCGGTTGTTTGATGGCAAATACTAAGCCAGATCAAAGTCCTAACGTTACGTTATTTATAAGCGGAGAATCACATTGAAAATCACTAGTGCAGAAGTCTTTGTTGGCGGGCCCGGTAAAAATTATGTCACCTTAAAAATAATGACCGATCAAGGTATCTATGGTTTAGGTGATGCCACACTAAATAATAGAGAAACCTTACCTGCCAAATATTTACAAGATTATTTGATCCCTTGCCTTATTGGTAAAGATCCGCGAAACAGTGAAGATATTTGGAATTTTTTCTACCGCGGAGCTTATTTTCGCCGTGGCCCAATAGCAATGACAGCCATAGGTGCCATCGATATGGCCTTATGGGATATCAAAGGAAAAATAGCAGGCTTGCCGGTACATCAATTATTTGGCGGAAAAAGCCGCGAAGGCGCTATGGTATACGCCCATACAACGGGCGGTGATATTGAACAACTATTAGATTCTATTGCACATCACCAGGAGCAAGGTTACCAAGCAGTAAGAGTGCAATGTGGTATTCCTGGTATGCCTAAAGATGGATATGGCGTGGCGGGTGACGGTGAAGATGCAAATCACTTTATTACTCAATATGGAGAGTTACCCAAAGAAGAAATTTGGGATACAGATAAATACTTACGCTTTATGCCCACTGTTTTTGAAAAAATTCGAGAACGTTTCGGAAATGATTTAAAAGTACTGCATGATGTTCACCACAGGTTACTGCCCAGGGAAGCCGCAGCATTTGCTAAAGAGCTCGAACAATACAATCTGTATTGGCTCGAAGATCCGACGCCTGCCGAAGATCAATCCGCATTAAAATTAATTAGACAGCACTCAACGATCCCCATAGCCATTGGTGAGGTATTCAACTCACTGTGGGATTGTAAACAAATGATCCAAGATGAACTTATCGACTTCATCCGTATTTCTGCAACCTATGCTGGTGGCATAACCCATACCAAACGAATTGTGGATTTAGCTCACATCCACAATGTAAGAACGGGGTTTCATGGCGCTCCAAGTCACTCACCTATTTCAATGGCTGCTCAAGGACATTTAAATGCGTGGGCACCGAACTTTGGCATTCAGGAATATTTGGTACTAGGTACACCAGAATGCGATGCATTATTCCCTTCTGACCATCACTATAAAAATGGCATGTTCCATATAAGCGACGCGCCGGGATTAGGCGTAGATTTTGATGAGAATCAAGCACAACGTTATAGTTATGAACGCAGGTATCATCCAGTAGTTAGATTACAAGACGGTACCATGTGGAATTATTAAGGTTAAATTACCGCTCAAGTTTACGGCTATTACTCACTTATATTTTTAATTGCACAATAATGTGCATATATTTGTTATGGTGAACATAACATTTAACTTCGTAATTCTAGTTTAATGTTAATTAACAATGCTCAATTTTATTAAGGTCAGTTATGAAATTTATTAAAATATTAAGTCTAGCCACACTATTTTTATTGGTTAATTCTACCTTTGTGTCAGCGAAAGTGGTGTCATCTGAAAGTGTTATGCAAATTCAAAATACCACTTATCAAAAACATCAAATACTAAAGATGGTCGATACTGTAGAAGTCCAAGACAAACTGGTTAAGCTAGGAGTGAATAAAGTCGATGCCGTCAATCGAATTAATAATATGACACCAGAAGAAATTCAATCCCTAAACACACAGTTAAACGAAGCCCCAGCCGGTGGTATTGTAGGTACGGTAGTCACTGTTTTAGTAGTTGTTGCAGTGTTAGATTTAATGGGATTAACGGACGTATATCCATTTATTCGCCCTATTTAATTAAACCGCATTTATAAACCACAACAGAGTTAATGAGTGAAAAACTTTTTTAATGTCTTAAAAAGCGTTCTCATCGTTAGCTCTTTTTTCATTTTACATTCTTGTCAGTCTCTCCCTCAAACACAAAAATTACACTTATATCCACCACAAAACATTCCACCAGTAATGAGTATTAAAACACTGCCTTTTTATCCCCAAGAGCAGTTTTATTGTGGTCCAACAACCTTAGCTGAGGTATATAATTACTTCGGTAGAAATGTCACACCAGAGTCTGTTGCACCTAATATTTTTATACCTGACAGAGAAGGCAGTTTGCAATTAGAAATGGTTTCCACAACCCGTCAATTTGGCTTTGTTCCATACTCACAACGAGGGTCTCTAGAACAAGTTATTCGTTTAGTCTCTGCTGGCATCCCCGTCATCGTTTTACAGAATAACTCAATCCCATTGTTTCCTATGTGGCATTACGCAGTAGTAAAAGGATACAACTTAGCTAAATCACAACTGATACTGAATACCGGAGTGACGGAAAATCATAGTATGAGTTTTGAATTATTTGAACGCACCTGGCAACGCAGCGGATACTGGATGTTAGTGCCACTGCCAACAAACATGGCCAATTCCAACTTGGAGCCTCATATTTATATAAAAGCAGCCCACGACTTGATGGAAGTAGGCAAACACCAGATGGCAATAACCAGCTTAAAAAGTGCCATCACTCAATGGCCAGAAAAATGGTTAAGCTACTTCTTGCTAGGGAATTATTATTTAAAAAATAACCCTACTTTAGCGGTTGAATGGTTTTACAAAGGGGCTAAATACGGACAAAACCAACCAGATTATCTAAATAATTATAGTTACGCTTTGTCTAATGTAGGATGCCATCAAGCGGCTCTTAGGGTAATTGGTCAAGCGTTAACGTTAACCCCTGAAGATGCGAATATACAAGATACTTTTCAGCACATTCTTTCTGCTAAAAGCGCACCTAAGCCAGCGAGTATCGTATGTGAAAAATACAATTAATCCAAAACTTCGCCAAAAATAATTGAGAGTTAAACAAAATATATCTAGCGAAAACTAACCTGAGTTTTGCGCTAAAGACTTCAATCGCAGAATATTATTGAACAAGCTTGGGTCTGTAATTTGACTAAGCATTTCGGCATTGGGCAAACAGTCGTCATCCACGTAATCAACAAAGTCTCCTGATGGATCGAATACTAAAATATCCCAGGCTAATCTATCCATACCGTATAATCCGCGGTGGATCATATCTGCAGAAAAGACTAACAAATCCCCTGCTGCTAATGGTATTTTTTCCCCTAGAGACAGATCGTCACAACTCAATTTACCTTTTTCTTCTTGACGAACATTATGTTCTTCTTGGTTATCCCAGCGTTTGTGAGTGCCAGGCACCAGTTCCATGCCTAATTCATCAAATAAAGGTACCCTCAGGTGCACGACTTGGGTTTCTTTAATCGCTTTTTTTTGTCCTTCAAGGTCATGATCATATTGACAATCTCGGTGCCAAAAATCTTTCTGCTCAGGACGAACTGGATTAAAGAACAGCTGAGTATTCATGAATGCAGGAGACTTGGGAATTAATGCGTGAACCACCTTCATCATTTTAGCTGAACTAATAAAGTTAAATAACTTCACCCTATCTTCGCTTTTTAGAAACTCACTACCGGTAATTAACGAGGAGTTAAAGGCTTCTTCTTGGTAAAAAGTGAGATTGGCCTGCTTCCACCCTTGATGAAATTTTAAAATGGTCTGTCGAAGCAGTGACAATTCACCTTTTTCGAAATAATTTCGAACAACAAAATAACCTTGTTCCTCATATTGCCCTGCCCACTGACTTGTTTGGTTTAGCACAATTGAACCAACTTTCGCTTTCTGCCAGACACGAAAAAACTATTGCACATGTAGCTCACCCGTTTCGTCATTTATAAAACCATGGCAAATGTAACCGACTAATAACCGGGGTTTTTTATTAAGATACAAAAAGTGTTCATAACCCACTGAGAAAGCGAATGGATTAGCATTGTAATCGGCATATGACTGATCTCGGCCAAGACGAGCTTCGTTTACTCCAGAAGAGAATCCACTTAAAAAATCATCTCGGTTGTTCATTATTAAACAAATTAAACCATCGTCGTTGGCAACTAGCTCAAACACTCCTTCACTAATAAACTTATTAACGAGTGTTGAATTAAAATAGCCAGTGTATTGCTCTGTTTCTGGGTCATAAGTCACTGGGGTTGAATCTATTTGAGCTTCCATGAGGGATGAAAAAAGCTCACGTATTTTTTTTGATATCACTTACTACTCTTTATCTTTAAAAGGGATTATTGACGGACAGGCATTGTATCTTTGAACCAATTAACAGTATGTTTTAACACTTGTTCAACATAAGGAGCGTCGGCAGTCAGGGAATGATAAATATGATCGGCACCATTGATCAATATAAATTCTTCTGGAGTCGCATTCGCATGTTTAAAAATGATTGATTCTTGGGGCTCGAGATAATCGTCACTGCCGCGAATAGATAATAATGCACCATTATATTGTGTTAACCCATGGAAAATATCGTGGCCTAACATGCCTTCAATATGTTCACGAGTTAGGGTTAATTCAGTCCATAATTTTAATTTGGCTTGTCCTTTATCCATGGCCTTTTTCACGACGTCTTTAGGCAGCGAATCAACCAATTCTGAAGGGTTCCCCGCACTCGACCATAAAACCATACTATCAATTTTAGTTGGATTATTACTTGTTAAAGCTAAAGCAGTGGCGCCGCCTAAACTAAACCCTACCAATGCGATGGGAGTGTCAGGATACATTTTTTGTAAGTAGTTAAACCCAACCTGTGCATCTGCTAAACGAGAACTAAAAGAACTAGTGAGTCTGAAATTAGTTTTAACACCTTCACTTTCACCTCTGACATTAATTCGCAGAGAGGCGTAACCATCAACGGCTAACCTATTAGCTAGGTGTAAATACATATCTCCGACTTCATTCATTTGACTAGCCCATCCATGGATCATTAACACCGCGGCTTTGGGCTTATCAATTGTTTTACCTACTTGTGCATCGTTGTGAATAGCTGATAGATCACCGTCAAGCAATATGTTTTTTTCACTGCCAAATGCTGAGTTGGCCATAAGGAACAATAATAAATATGTCGCTTTAAAATTAACCCTATTAACTCTATTCATAACGCCTCTTTTCTGATTAAAAAACTTTTGATTCTGAGAATAAAGTTAACCAGTAACTTTATTCTTTGTAAAAGCACGATCAATCACATCTCGCATAATTTTAACAAACTTGATCCTCGCCGAGTATATGTTTTACCCATGAAACACAGGTATCGATTGACTTATAATTAACTGCTATAATTAATGCAATGAATAAAAACACTCTTCTACCGTTGCAATTTGTTGCTGAGTTACATCAAGAAATGTCTTTAATACCACGATTAAATTTGAAGTCATCACGCTTCATCTCAACTTTACTCTTTATTATTTTTAGCTTTAACCTGAATGCCTCACCTGTCGTTATACCAGAATTTCATGGAGGAACGGTTGGCAAAAGTGTTGAGTATTTTCAAGAAACTGACAAAAAACTATCGCTGACTGATGCTCAAAAACGTTTCAATAGTTCAACCACAAAGACTGGGGCAAGTGATTCTATATCTTTGGGTATTGGTGTTAACCCAGTTTGGTTGAAGTTCACTGTGTTGAATAACAAAACCAACCTACAGAAATACCGCTTGTCCATTGAAACTCCCTGGTTAGATTATATCGATACTTGGTTATTAAACGATAAAAATATTCTTCAACATATTGAAGGGGGTGATGGTTATCCCTTCGAAGAAAGACCCATGGCGTATAAATTCTATGCTTTTGAATATGATTTTTCTCCCGGAGTTACCGAAATCTATATACGTGTTGAATCTAAAGGGCCTATGGCGATACCGATTGCCTTCAACTCACAAGATAATGCGATAAAAAGGGACATTTCAGCAAGTTATCAGTACGGTTTTTTGTACGGAATTATGCTTGCCCTCGCCCTATATAACCTCGTTTTGTACATTTTTATCAAGCAACCTGAATATGGCCTTTACAGTGTTTACCTAATAGGTTTTGTTTTAAATAGTTTGTCATATACAGGGCAATTGCACGCAGTTATCACTTACGACTTCGGTGTCTATTTCCAAGATTGGTTAGATATATTTTTAATGATAACGTACAGCATCGCGGGGCTGCACTTCGCGAGAATACTCTTACAAACTAAAAGTTATGCGCCTAAATTAGACAAGTTTGTTGTGAGTACAACTCTATTGATTCCAATAGGCATGTTGATAGGTTTTATATTTGACCAGCTATTTTTTGCCATGGTCTTGGCTTTCTTGCTTAACACCAGTTTCGTAATCTTACATGTTGTTATGGGTGTTCGTGCCTTTGGTGCCAATAGACCCTTTGCCTTAATATTTATACTGTCGTCAGTCACTGCCGCACTATGTATTACCATTTCTACATTAGCAGTGGCTGGATTTATCGTGCCTTATAACGATTATACATTCAAAGCCATCGAGGTAGGCATGGCCTTTGAAGCTATCTTGCTCTCCGTCATATTGGCGAGACAGTTTCGTTTAGCCCAACTCGATAAACTTGTTGCAGAAAATTACGCCCACACAGATGTGTTAACTCAATTAAATAACCGTCGAGGTTTTCAAAACTTAAGCCGTCCTATTTGGCAAAACATCATTCGAGAAAAACGAGACGCTTCGGTGATCCTGATTGATGTCGATTATTTTAAAGCCTTTAACGATAAATATGGCCACAATATTGGAGACAAAATTTTAGTAGAAATAGCCGTTTGTATTGCTAAATCCTGTAGAAAAGGGGATATATCTGCAAGATGGGGAGGAGAAGAGTTTATCGTATTTTTACCTGAAACCACCCAAGATAAAGCCATCATACATGCTGAGCGTATTAGAAAAGAAATCGAATCTTTAGAGTTACAAATAAGCCATGAACGACTAATGGTTACCGCTAGCTTGGGAGTAGCAGGTTCAACCAAAGGCATTTTTGAAACTGAAAAAAATAACTCGCAGTCATTTGAGGCTATGATAAATAAAGCAGATAAAGCCTTATATGTAGCCAAAGATAAAGGTAAAAACCAAGTTCTTACCTTTAGCGATTTTAACTAACCTAAGTTTCGTTTAATTAAATTAATATATTATTCAGCAATGGATATTTCAAATTCAGGCATGGCTTGAATAACCTTTTTTACAGTACAAGTATTAGCAGAAGCGAGTAAGGCTTTTTTATACTTTTGAGGGAAGTTCTCCGGCAAAGTCACCTTAAGACTAAAACGTTTTTGATACTTGTCATCACCCACATTGGTATTGTCTTGAGTGACAACAATACCTTGTGTACTGATATCTCTTTGCTCACAAAACTTACGAATATAAAAAGCGGCACACAAAGGCATACTTGCCAAAAAATAATCAAAGGGTTCAGGGTGGGACTCATCACCACCAGCAGTGATGCTTTGATCACTCACAATTTTGTGTTTACCAAAACTAGCTTCTAGTTTTTGACCTTCTAGTAAATTGACTTCTATTTTCATTTCTAATCCTATGGTAAAACGCTTTAACACAAATAATGACTAAAATATAACACGAGCCTAAAAGCATTATTTTAATACGACTTTAAATTGTTGATCTTCAAATTCGATTACGTCACCCGACATGACCTTTTTGCGGCGACGAGTTTCCACTGCACCATTAACTAAAACGCGGCTGTCATCAATGACGGCCTTGGCCTCTCCGCCACTCGATACCAAGGCTTCTAATTTTAGTAACTGGTATAACGCAATGGGCTGTTCATATATTTCAATATTTTTCATAGTCACTGTTTTTTATTGGAGATATGTATATCTGTATTTTAATAGAAGTTATGACTAAACTTAACTAGGGGCTGTTGATCTTTGCTATATATATTTTGTTCTAATTAAAAGCTTTGTAATCGAGGCGCAGCTTTGAAGGCCTAATGGATTAAGTCGAGAAGCTGCAACAAAGAGTAAAAAGCTTTTAAGATGAATCCGTAGGACAGCGTTTACGCGGCATTTTTACTGCTTCAGCACTCATTCATGTAGAACAACTACACCACAATCGTGCTTCGTTGTATAAATACCGCGTAACTCGCTGCAAAAACATACAGAAAAGATCAACAGCCCCTAGGCTCGGCGTTGTTTAAAAGCACTTAAACCAGCACTCAA
The DNA here is from genome assembly GCF_051252315.1 of Paraglaciecola sp. GTDB lineage: Bacteria > Pseudomonadota > Gammaproteobacteria > Enterobacterales > Alteromonadaceae > Paraglaciecola. Next base: position 59,720 of record NZ_JBPOFP010000013.1, read on the forward strand.
CATGGTTTTTAACACAACACCCAAGGCACTTAAATTAGCTTTAGCGTCTTTACCTTTTGCTAAGCGCCACATTTGATGTTCGTACCAAACGAGTCCCACCATGCCCAATTTATCTAGCGCTGGTTTGCCAGTAGTCGGTACCGTTAGAGGCATACTATGCTGGTTATCAGCAACCAGTTTATTTGGAAACTCAGGATCAATGGCCATCGTTCTAGCAATACCTATAAAATCCGTAGCACCGCTTTGCAAGGCCTGGTTCATAGCTGTTCCGCTACGAAAACCTCCTGTAACTACTAAGGGAGTGCTCACTAACTTACGCACCTTTTCCATGTAATCAAGAAAGTACGCTTCACGTTTTAAGGTGCTCTCTTTTTTAGGTTCGTCAGGGCTTTTCTTTTTAGCCTTATCACCCATCATAGATGGACTTTCGTAGGTACCACCGGATATTTCAATTAAATCTATGCCTGCCTGACTAAGAGATTGCACCACAAGCATAGAGTCTTCTTCGGTGAATCCGCCTTTCATAAAATCAGCACTATTTAGCTTTATGCCAATAGGAAATGCTTCCCCCACTTGTTCACGAATAGCCTGATAAACCGACAATACAAATCGCATTCTATTATCTAAGCTACCACCCCATTTATCATCACGCTGATTATGCCGAGGTGATAAAAATTGGCTGACTAAATATCCATGAGCCCCATGAATTTGTACACCAGAGAATCCAGCCTCTTTTGCCAATCTAGCACTGGTTGCAAATTTATTCACAATGTCAGAAATTTCAGCCTCGGTTAAAGCTCTAGGCGTATTAAAACCTTTATCTAAACCACGACCGAGAGAAATAGCTGACGGCGCAACGGGCTCCTTACTTAAGAAGTTGGGGATTTGTTTACCTGGATGATTAAGCTGCATCCATAGTTGAGTAGCGTTTTGGGTACCAGCCGCTGCCCATTTAGCAAACTCGGTTAAATCGCTTTGCTCATCAAGCACCACATTTTTGGGTTCGCCTAAAGCAGTGCGATCAATCATCACGTTTCCAGTCACCGCAATACCCACTCCACCTTTGGCCCAACGTGCATACAAGGTGCTCAAACCTGCAGAAGGGTTATATGCTTTTGTGCCTAATTGCTCACTCATAGCTGATTTGAATAATCGATTTTTCACCCCTTTGCCATTAGCTAATGTGAAAGGAGTGCCTAAATTATCAGTATCCGAAGAATTGCCTGAAGCTGCATTTACGACCATAAAGTGATGCCTTTTATAATGTCTACGACTAAATTTTTTATTATTAAACCCGAACACGGGTTAATTGAAGCTAAGTGTTACATCATAAAACACACCCGTCTACAGGGGGATTACGCAATATAGCGAATGTTCTGAGCTTTAGGTCAAGATATCTGCACTGCGTTTACATCTGAATAGTTTTACCGTCCCCCTTTGAATTACTTGATGACCACGGCGATTGCTTTATGATAACGCCATAAAACTAGTCCATTTGGAACACACCTTTATGAACGAAGAAATCGAACAACTACAAACAATCTCCAACACAGTCACCCAATACCTGATGAATAATGGCTTACAAATTGTGGTGACATTAATTATTTTGGCAGTCGGGTATCTGATTGCTAAAAAGCTTGGAAAAGCGGTTGAACGCTTAATGATTGGCAAAAAAATCGATGTCACCTTGAGTCGGTTTATTGGTAACTCTGCCCATTTAGTTGTTTTGGTTATTGTTATCATGATGGTGTTAGCGCGACTAGGCATAAGTGTGACACCATTAATTGCCATAGTAGGTGCGTTGTCTTTAGGTGCAGGTTTAGCATTGCAAGGCATGCTATCGAATTACGCGGCAGGACTTACTATTATCATTACTCGTCCATTTGTAGTGGGTGACACCTTAAGTGTTCAAGGCCAAACAGGCCTAGTTGAAAGTGTACATTTGGCTTACACCATATTGGTTGACGAAGACGACGTGCACATTCAAATACCTAACCGTCTTGTGGTGGGTGAAATCATGCATAACTCGAAAGAAGAAAAATTAATAGAGTTGTGTGTAGGTGTGGCTTATAAATCTGATCCACACCAAGTCATCAACTTAATTAAAGAAGTTCTACAAGGCATAGAAGGTATCAATACCGAGCGCGGTACCACAGTAGGCATCGATGAATTTGCCGATAGCAGTATCAATATCGGCATTCGGTTTTTAGCCCCTACCTATCAATACTTTGAATTTAAATATGCAGCAAACTTAGCCATTTATGATGCATTTAAACAGCAAGGTATTGAAATTCCTTTCCCTCAACGTGAAGTTAGCCTTATCAACCAAGCTACGCAACAAGCCTAATTTACGCGTGTTGGTTGTTAAGCTTAATATTACTAAACCTTAACAACCAACACGAAAAAGTTAACCTAACTGTCTAGAACGTTCAATGGCCAAGCCAAATAAGAAAGCACCCGAATCATCAATTGATGTGTATTGTAGTCAGTGTAAAACTCAGTTGTTTAAATACCGTAAAGGTGGCAAAGGAGCGCTTGTTAAGTGTTTTAAACAGCGTATCAGTAAAGACTTTACACTAACGTCATGTACTTGCCCTAAATGCAGCACGATATTTGCCAGAGATACCTTAGTAAGAGGTACCCCAGCGTTTAAATTAATCGGTGGAAAAGTGTTTAGTAAATAACCTGCACTCGGGATAAGCCGAGCCTCTCGATAACGCTCTTTTTGTGCCTAGCGGCGTTGGATTATCTAGCAATAACACGTTATTACGTACTAAAATCCGCCTTGCTATACACGAAAAATTTCGTCATCGAGTCATCCTTACCCCAAACATAACTAGAATAATGTTTGTAAGCGATTGAATTACTTATAAAAATAAATTTTAAACGACACTCATTATCCCGAGTTCAGGTTAAATAACTCATATCAAAACTAAAACGACAACAAGTTACATTGCTTAACAAAAACCTAGCAATTAAAGCGCTTTTTTAGTCGGCACCACGACATTAGCAAATATTAAACCAGCCACCAGCGACATCAAGATCAAAAAAGTTTCCTGACCAATATGATCGGTTTTCATTATATCGTGGCCTGATATAAACGAGTTCAAGCCAATATAAGTTTTTGAGCCCGGCACCAACACTATTAAACCGTGCATTGCCACTATGGTAGATGGAGCATTGGCTAGACGCGAGAAGACATTGGCGAATACACCCAGCGAAAACGCCCCCACAAAAGCGCCAAGTCCATTTTCTAGATACACCGAACTCCAAGTTGATACACTGTAGGCGATAAACGTTGTCGCGATTGCCCATGGCACATGCCTTAAACGCGTACGAAAAATAGCGATTAGCCCCACACTGAGTAACAAGACCCCCAACCAATTTCCCCAGATAGGCAAAGTTGCGGCTTGCGCCAACTCTTGCTGGCCAAACAGATGGTAGCCTAAACTGACACCTAGGAATGCGCCAAAATACAATTTAAATAACTGCATTACAGCATCCATAACTCGTGCTGTCCCAGAAATCATATTTCGAGAGGACAATTCAGCCAGTCCCATAGTCAAAGACAAACCTGGAACAAGAATAATTAAAGAAGACAAAATAATTAGCCAGATATTAAAGCCTGACGAAGAATAATGGTTAATCACACAAACCATAAAACCCACAGAGAATGAGGCAACTGGCTCTAACATTAAGCTCACGCGTTTTGAACGTATTGCCCAAAGTGTCCAAAAGTACACCATGACACCCAATAACCCGGAATACATTATCTCTGACCAACCCGCTCCCATTAACATGGCAAATGCACCGGTTGACATGCCAAAAGCCAAACCAGTTAATTTCTTACCATAAGGACTAGGCATGGCGTCAATTTTATCTAAACAAATATTCGCTTCTGCAAGGGATATGTTGCCTGACAATAACTCATAGGCTAATTCATCAGTCCTAGACAAAGAGTTCATGTCTAGTTCTCCCGGCTGCATCCGCGCAGAGTGGTTGTACTCGTCTTCGTGGCCATCGCTCCAAAGCACCATAGTCAGATAGGTAGGCGTAGAATTAAAAGAAGCGTGCACACCTAAATGTGTTGCGACTTCATTTAGATACGCCTCTAAACGAAACGAAGGTGAGCCGTATTTATGCAGCATTTTTCCCAATTTTAGAATAAAGCGGCGTATCTGTATAAACTCTGCATTGTCCATTTTTACTACTTCAAAAATTAACGTACTACTAACCCTCTATTGGTCATTAGGACGTTAGGTTGATAAACAGGCGCGGATTTTAATGATAGATCAAGCACGGCACAACGTACATTTTTTGAACGAATTGAATTAGAAAAACTAATGGGTAATTAGCGATTAATTACCAGTTGTTTAATTCTCGCTAACTCATCTTCTAAGCTATTTTCCAAGGTAGGTTGATTAGCCCGTCGATACCAATATCTAGCGTTAGAAAGGTCGCCTTCAATACGGTGTAAATAACCGTGTAACAAAGAACCAAACTGACAGGGTTCGTCCTGCACTAACTCATGGGCTGCGTGCCAATTATCCTCTTCAATTAACTCAATCGCCCGTAAAAAAATATTCTTCATAACTACCTTTTAAAAAAAACCATATGCTCACTCGAGTCATTTTACACCAAGCTGAAACTAGAAGAACAGAAACAATAATGAATTCTAGTTTCACCTTGAACAATAGGTGATAGGCTTACATTCCTCAAAAGTACGCATCTAAAGTAGGAAATGACTAATGCCACCACTTGCTGTAAATCACCAAACCAATACCATTTTGTTTGATCATGACGGTACACTCGTTGACTCTGAGCGGGTGCATTGTGAACTATGGCGAACAGTGGCTAATGCCTATGGTGCCACAATTGATGATGTGTTTTATAGCGAAGTTATGGCTGGCGTTCCCACCTTACAAAATGCATACGATGTGATTGCTCATTTTGACTTAGATGTATCTGCTGATGTGTTAGCAAAAGAAAAATTCGATTCAGTTACCGCCTACTTAAAACATCAAGCATTTCCGTTAATGCCGTATGCTAAAGAGGCGGTAATCACTGCTTTTAAAGCTGGTTATACCTTGGGAGTGGTCACAGGAGGTAGCAAAGCATCGGTCTACAAAACCTTAGAAGCTTACGAATTAGCCCCTTATTTTTCGAGCATAGTGGCAGTTGAAGATGTAGAAAATAGTAAACCTCACCCAGATTGTTACTTAAAAGCAGCGCAAGAGCTTAATAAAACACCACAACAATGTGTCGCCATAGAAGACACTCAACACGGTATGCAAGCCGCCGTATCTGCGGGTATAAACTGCGTAGCTATTCCTACTGAACATTCGAACACTCACGATTTTTCAAAAGCCTCATCGCAATATTCGAGTTTACAAGAATGGTTGCAAACCGAGCTTGTTCCAGCTCGGTAATTATTCACGCCACGCACAGAGAAAAACAAAATAATTAGGCTGTTTTTTGGGTGAAATTAGACGGTTCGTTGAAACTAGTTGATTACTCGGTGAGTCCCAATTTTCCTGAATTCGGGTTATTTATGTTTCTCTCCATGAACTAATCTATTTTTATGTACTCTGATACTACTAATCTTTTTGATTTTGTTAGTGACTGTTTCTTAATCAAGATTTAAATTTTGTAATGTAACAACACTATGAATTAAACATGAGCTTGGTTAGTATAAAAATAAACAAGGAAAGAAAAGAAGGAGGGAGCAATGACCGAACATGGTGATTACGCAGTCTCAGCAGAGCAAGCTGTTATTTATGTTACTCTCAATGGCATCTTTAATGACGTTGCTTCTCAAAAAGTACGCTTACGAGTTGAAGCGATTATTAATGACATGAAAGGCGCTAATTTTTGCATGCTATATAACATGCTCAATTATGAAGGAAGCACCCGAGAAGCCCATCAAATTGCAAATCAACACTTTAAATGGTTAGAGACGCAAAACTGCTTAGCAAGAGCAAATGTTGCGAGCAACGCCGCACTCATTCATATATCAAGAAATGAACAAGCTTCTCTTCGTGAATCAAATACTCCAGCTAAAATTTTTAAAACAGAAGTAGACGCCAAAGCTTGGTTACAGTCAGTTTTACAACAATAACGCGATTCTTGCTGATTCAATGTTTAGACGACTCTCATTTCTGAGAGCTGTAGAAAGAAATTTTTAAATGTAAATTCAGGTCTAGGTACTCTGCTAAACAAACAAAATCGTAAAATTACCACTAAAAATAGGATGTGCCACATGCTTAGTTTATATGACATTACTGTCCCCAATTTAATTCGCACATTAGACGCAACAGCGGGCGTGATGCAAAAGGGATTAGATTTTTTTACAACACAAAACATCGAGATAGGTGAAATACTTAATATGCGCTTGGCCGATGACATGTTGCCATTTCATTCTCAAATCAACATCGCGGCACACAACGCGTTAGCTGGAGTACAAGGCATGTTTGATGGTGAATTCAGGCCACCTCAAACTTCACTTGAAAACTTAGATTATGCCGGACTGATTAAACATCTAACCGATACCAGCGACGCATTAAAAAAGTTTAATCAAGAAGAGGTAAATGCGAGGTTTGGTAAACCGCTATATTTTAAATTTAGCGATCAAAGTGTGCCTTTTACCACTGAAAATTTTATGCAATCTTTTGCCCTGCCTAATGTCTATTTCCATGCCACGACTATTTACGACATGTTGAGATTAAAGGGTGTTCCTTTGGGTAAAAGAGACTTTTTAGGCCAACTCAAAGTAGGTATTCCAGAGTAGAGCCTGAATAACCGGAGTACGAACTCATTACTCTTTAGTCCGTTTTGGGTAATAAGTAAGGTTTGGTAATAGGTGCGTTACCTTTAAATAAAGATGAAGGTTTAGACTTCTTACCCAAAAAACCTTTAAGCATGAACCAAATGATTTTAGGTAGAAATGTGCGAGGGAATGTTGGATGTGTATCTGCAGGCGTGCCTTGTATAGCGTATTTACCAAATGCTTTTAAGGTAACAGGCCCTAATACCTTTTGTTTTTCTGTTTCATCAGAAAATTGCATTAACTTTACAGACACTCCCACAAAAGGCATAGCTGCCGACGTCATGGTATTGGCTACCGGCATATTGCAACACGCAGTATGCCATCTATAAATTCCTTTTGGAGTCAGTGTGGCACATCTAAGATGCTCAGCGCCTTCAGATATTTTAAAATATGCAGGATAGGTTTGAAATAATTCTGAACCGCCATGTTCATCTAATATACGCTCTTGATTACCTAAATGCGCTGCAAATTTTTGACAGTCACAACATAAACAGTGCACATGAAAAAATGACTTGGGCACCACTTCTAGCGTGCCCTTAAGTGAGCCGCAATAACATTTCAAATTCACAGTGTGTGACATGTTTAATCCTTTTTAATCACTTTTCTGAACACCTATTTAATCCATTTAACCCTTTTACATCTTTAGGTTCAATAGATTTAGGTGTAGCGCGTAAATCAATCAGAACTTTCAATTGGGCCTTGTTATCCACTTCATGCTGGTTCATGTTCTGCCATAACAAAACGTGACTTAACCATTTAACTTTGGGCATTAAACCAAATCAAGCAAGGCGTTAAAAAATAATAACTTTTTTTCGTTTTCCGTAGTGAAAGAATGGTAGAGG
>NZ_JBPOFP010000014.1:0-63124 GCF_051252315.1 Paraglaciecola sp.
ACATATAGCTACCGTAAATGCAGTGTTAGTTCAGTTGCCAGAGCTATCTATCAATAAAGAATTGGGAATGGATGATGTGTTGATATTTCCCATTTTACGTAACTTAAGTATGGTGAAAGGTATGGAATTTACACAACAAACCCTTAGTTATATGCAACATATTGCAAGTTTAACTAACAGTGAATTGTATTTTGATAGAGCTCTTTAAGTTCCTATCAGTTTATTAAGTGATTAACATCGATTGAAGCCACTTCAGTACATATACTGAAGTGGTTTTTGTTATTTTTAAAGCCTTGCTATGCAGGTTTTGAGTCAACAAGCTTCTGGTAAGATATTTTAAAAAAGATACTATAAAAAACTGGCACCGCCACTAAGGTAAGTAGTGTAGCAAATGCTAAACCGCCCATGATAGTCACCGACATATCTGCAAAAAATGGGTCAAATAATAGTGGCATTACACCTAAAATCGTAGTGATTGCAGCTAACGCTACTGGTCTCAAACGGCTAACACTTGCTTCAATTAAACCTTGAAGTGGTGGTTTGCCTTCAGTTATTTGCAGATCAATTTCTTCTAACAAAACAATGGCATTTTTAATTAACATGCCGAATAAACTCAAGAAACCTAATAAAGACATAAAGCCAAATGGCATATCTGCAGTTAATAATCCTGCAACAACCCCTACTATGGCCATCGGCACAATTAGCCATATAATCAGAGGTTGCCTTACGCGCCCAAATAACAATACACTAATTAAAAACATGACTAAAAAGCCCAAAGGTAAACCTGCTCCTAATGCTTTTTGGGCATCGTTAGCGGATTCAAATTCACCACCAAATTCTAATGAGTAACCCACTGGTAAATCAATATTTTCAATTTTTTGTCTCACTCGACTAAATGCCGCGCCGGCGGTTTCTTCAATGCCAGGTTCTGCTGATACTGTGATAGTGCGTACCCTATCCCTTCGTTGAATTAGTAATTCTTCACTGTCATATTGAATGTCGCTAGATACTTGTTGAAATGGAATGTAACGCCTTTGACTGCTACTCCAAACAACGCTGTTTTTGATATCAGATAAATCAGGCGTTGTTTGCAAACGATTTTTTGCAATAATTGGATATAGGTAATCGCCAGATTGCAGTTGGCCTATACGTAAACCACTACTTGCAAATTGAATGGCTTGGGAAAAATCTAAGCGAGAAACCCCAGCTAAACCCGCTGTAATAGCGTCATATTGTGGTGTGGCTATGAAGCCTTTTTCACGCCAGTCATCTCGAATATTACCAATGTGAGGGTCGTCAAAATATATGCCTTTGGTTTGCTGGGCTAAATGTCGCAAAATCACGGGATCAGGTCCAGAAAATCTGGCCTGGAGTTTGGCCGGAGCTGAAGGTCCAAATTGCATAACTTTCATGTAGAAACGTCCATCGGGATCGACATTTTTTAATTTTTTAGACAAGGCTCGAGTGAACATAGGAATATCTTTAGCGTTTTCTACTCGGACTAAAAATAGTCCATAACTTTCGTTGGGCATTTCAGGACCGTACAGTAGCGTAAATCGTTCCGCCCCTCGTCCTACAAAGCTGGCCACGGCTTTAACATTTTTGTCTGCTAAAATGACTTGTTCGCCTTTTTTCATATTAGCTTCTGTGCTGCGTATATCTCTGTCTTGTGGGCTCCAATAATTGATAAAAAACACAGGGGCATTAGAGGGGGGGAAAAAACCTTGTTTTATCAATCCAAAACTTGCATAAGCGCCAACCGTTATGGCAATTAATATTGCTAAACTTATCCATTTAAACCTGAGCGCTTGGTTTAATAATTTTAAATATCCCAATGATAATTTAGATGGGGTGGATTGCGTATTTTGAGCTTCACCTACTTTATATAAATACTTGCCTAGTAAAGGTGTGAGGGTTACGGCAAACACCCAGCTTAACATCAGTGAAATCAGTACTACGGCAAACAATGAGAATAAGAACTCACCCGTTGCATCGTCAGATAATCCAATGCCTGAAAAAGCCATAATGCCTATTACGGTTGCTCCTAATAGAGGCCACTGTGTACGCTTTACAATAAAACTGGCTGCTTCTAATGCGGATTTTCCTTTAGACATTCGCATCATCATGCCCTCTGCCACCACTATGGCATTGTCTACTAACATACCCATGGCGATAACCATGGCACCCAATGAAATACGTTGTAATTGTAAATCATATAGCCACATGATCAGCACTGTACCTAATACCGTAATTAACAAGGTCACACCGACTACCACGCCTGAACGCCAACCCATAAAAATGCACAAGGCCAAAGTAACAACCAATACCGATACTTCTAAATTAATAATAAAGCCATCAACTGCTTTTTCTACAATACCCGCTTGGTCATAGAGCGAATCCACTTCAATGCCTACCGGAAAGGTGTTTAATAATTCATCAATTTTTTGATTTACTTTTTGGCCAACGTCCACAATGTTTACATCAAACTTTGCTGATACGGCAAACGTAATGGCTTCTTTGCCGTTATAACGCATGACACTTTGGGGGATTTCTACAGGTTCAATAGAAATTTCGGCAATGTCTTTTAATTTAATCGACGCATTATTACCCGGTAACACAATTGATAAATTGCCTATTTCTTGAATCTGATTGGCTGAATCGGCTAAAGATATCCTGACTTGTTTGCCCTCTACTAATAGACGTCCGCCATTAAAAGGCCTCAAATTGTTATCTAATAACTGGGTAATATCTGGGAATGAAAGTCCCAAACCTGCAATTTGGTATGTGTCGAACGTAGCAACAATTTGTTCCTGCAATATCCCGTTTACATCAACTCTTGCCACGCCATCAATAGTAAGTAGTTCTCGCCTAATGATTCGTGAGAACTCTCTGATTTGATAGGGGCTAAATTCAGGTGCAGTTAAAGCGTAATACAGTCCATACACATCACCAAAGTCATCAATAACATTAGGAGTAGAGGTGCCTATTGGCAGAGATGGACTGAGGTCAGTTAGTCGTTTTCTTAACTCATCCCATATTTGAGGAAGTTGATCAGTATCGTAATTTGGCAGTACCTCAACTCTAACTTGAGATAATCCAGGTTTACTAGTTGATTTGAGCCGTTTTAATTGCGGCATTTTTTGCAGCGCAATCTCAATTTGTTCGGTTAATTCTTTTTCTACTTTTTCAGCACTGGCTCCAGGATAATAAGTCATTATCATGGACTCTTTGATAGTAAAAGCTGGGTCTTCAAGCCGGCCAATGTTATCTAAGGCGATCAATCCACCAATCACACAAACTAGGGCTGCCAGCCATACGTTAACTGGTTTGGTTAATGAATAACGTGCAATATCCATTATTGCTCAGCCTTATATTCTCTTACTGCTAATCCTTCACGCATATGTGTAATACCTGCAGAAACGACTTTGTCACCTTCTGCCAATCCATTACTAACAACTGCTAATTTATCTACAAATGTACTAATTTTTATAACTCGTTTATTGACCACAGATTGTTGGTTATCAAACAACCATACAGCGAATCCAGCTTTAGCATCGCCAAATACTGCTGAAATAGGAATTGCGGTAATATTTCCACTACCTAACAGAGGTTGTACAGTCACCATGGCACGAGAGCCGGGTATTAACTGGGTTTCTTGGGTGTTATCTATAGCAAAAGTAACGTTGTAAGTTTGTGTGATTGGATCGGGGGTGGTTTCATGCTCCACATAATGAATGTCATATACGCGATCTTCTAAACCTATTATCTGAGCTGTGGCGGAAACATTTTTATTTCCACTGTGTATGGTCATTATTTTTTCTGGAACGTCGAATGAGAAGTACATGCTAGAGCGATCTTGTAATGTGGCGATTGAGTTCCCCACTTGTACGTAGCTATTGTTTTCTAAGTATCTATCGGATACAAAGCCGTCAAACGGAGCCACTATTTTGGTATAACTCAAATCCTGTTTAGCATTATTGAGATCTAATAGAGTCGTTTCAAACAGAGACTTAGCACTATCGTAAGCACTGTGTGACACCCCGCCTTTTTTGTACAAAGCTTCGATTCTTTTTAGATCATTGGTAGCGACTTCATGCCTTACTTGTTTGTCTTTTACTTTACGTTTATACGGAGCGGGATCTAATTGAGCTAATACATGCCCCTTTTCAACTCTTTTGCCTTTAATTAAATCCGTAGAGATTAAACGCCCAGCCACTTCAAATCTAAGTTCAACATCTTTTACTGCAGATACCACAGCTGGAAATTCATAGGCTTGGTTATTTTTTTTAGTCACCGCAGCAAATGTTTGTACCACAATGGGTGATGTGTCCGAAACGACAGTAACCTCTTCAGTACAACCTATTAATAGCACTAACAGACTTGTATATATCCACAATTTCATTTTCATCCCCAAAAATAATTACGTCGCTGGTTGATTTATAATCAAAAAACAATGTTAACACATTTACATTAAGTGTAAACCCTGTTGATTGGTTAGTCCTTTTCCAGTAAACTTGAAATCAAATGTAAAGGTAGTTCTCAATGTTAAAAAGTACCCAAAAAATATTCGATACGGCAAAACAATGTTTTTTTCAACATGGCTATAGCGCCGCAAGTATCGCTATGATTAGTCGTTATTCGAACGTATCCAGAGTCACTATTCATAAACAGTTTTCTTCAAAAGAAGTGTTATTCAGAGCCTTTATTCAAAATTTTTTACGTGAAAAAGATGACCAATTAAAAAGTTATATAAGTAGCCCTGGTGATTTTTGGGAAGATACTTATGGTTTTCTATCGCAAAGATGTACAGACGTTTTTGACAATATTCCAAACGCGATTATCAAAACGGACTTATTGCATGCCGGGCAATCTTATTGCGCTGATTTAATAGAAGAAAACAAAATTAAAACTCGACAAGCCATTGGCCTAAAGTTACAAATGGCGCTTGATAATAAGCAACTATGCCTTAAGAAAATTAGTTTAAGTATTGATGATTTTGCGGCTAATGTTGAATCAGTAGCCGAAGGGATTATGCTCTCTAGTGCCATACTGGATACTAAACACACTTTACGAAAAACGCTGCATGTATATAAAGTTGCGAGCGAGGTTAATTAAGATTACGCATATTTATATTTATATTTAAATTTTGTGTTTTAAATATGTATATTTTGATACAGAATGAGATTTGCCGACAATTAATTAGGTAGCAGTAAAAAATGGAATGGCTGAATTTCCATATGTTTTTACTAAACCTGAGCAAAAAACTCGTATGAATCACCGTTATATGGATCGCGTATCAAAGTGAAAAAAATTAATACTAACCCAATATTTTTGGCTTCTTGTTTCTCAATGATCTTTCTGCCAATTATTCTATTAGGATGTAGCTTCATTCCAAAAGAAGCAGCACAAAACCAGTCGATTTTGCCTCTCAATACACCCAATATTTTGTTTATATACACAGATGATCAAGCGCCTTGGGCTATAGGTAGTTCAGGTAATGAGCAAGCTATTACCCCAAATTTAGACAAGCTTGCTGCACAAGGCATGTCATTTCCCAACGGTTATACGACAACCCCTGTTTGTAGTCCTTCTCGTGCAGGCTTACTCACCTCTCAGTATGGTTACGAACAAGGTATTGATGACTGGATCAATACCACTTATAAGTCTCTAACTCGTTTGGAACCTGAACTAGGATTAGATCCTTCAGTTGAAACTTGGCCCAAGATATTAAGTAACGCAGGGTATTACACTGGCTTAATCGGAAAATGGCACCTTGGTTACTTGGACAAGTACCATCCAACGAACTTAGGTTATCAAGAATTTACTGGTTTTATTGCTGGTGGAACCAAAACCGCAAATCCTAAAATAGAAAAACAAGGCAAAGAAAAAAAGATGCAGGGCCTAACGGCAGATATTCTCACTAACGAGGCTATTTCATTTTTACAAAACCACCAAAACAAAAAGTTTGCCTTGTCACTTCATTATCGCGCTCCCCACACTAAATGGTTGCCTGTCGCTCCTGAAGATGCAGCGCCATACAAAAATATGGATATGAAACTTCCACATCCAGATTACCCGAATTTAGACGTCAAAAAAGCCAAAAGATATATGGCTGAATATTTGTCTAGTGTGCGCAGTATCGACAGAAATGTGGGCTTACTATTAGCAGAGTTAGCCGATCTGGGTTTGGCAGAAAACACCTTAGTGGTGTTTACCTCAGACCATGGTTACAACATGGGGCACAATGGAATTTGGCATAAAGGAAACGGCCATTGGTTACTGACTAAAAGTCCTGAAGGTAGCAAAAACATTCCTAAAGGTGATCGACCCAATATGTATGACACCAGTTTAAAGGTGCCTACCATTGTTCGTTGGCCTAATGTCATTCCTGCAAATACTAGAAACGCTACCACTTTATCTAATCTAGACTGGTTTCCTACGCTAGTAGATATTGGCCAAGGTAAAGCCGACAAAAATCACACCATACGAGGCAAAAGTGCTGTAACGGCTTTATTGGATGAAAAGGCCATTTTATCTAGTGATTATTACGCAGCATATTCTACTCTTCACCAGTCTGTGACTCAGATGAGAATGTACAGTGATGGCCAATACAAACTCATCAAAGATTATAAAAACCGTGGCAGAGATGAGTTTTACGATTTAATCAATGATCCGGATGAAACACATAATCTCATCGCTACTGTAAAGCCTGAGCTGCAGCAGAAAATAAATGCATTTGACGACATTATATTCAAAAAAATGTTGGCCACTGATGATCCTGTATTAGAGCAATTTTTTGGAGATAAAAAATGAAACGCGTTTTATTAATCCTTTTGATACTTGGGTTTCAAACCCAATTAATTGCCGCAAAAAAATCTCATGCTTTCCCTGAAGATTTAGCCGAATTGAATTTACCCTATGAAGTTATAGAATCAGACTTTAGCCATAAGTTAAGTCAGGGAAAACGCATACTTGAGGAAGAAAACTGGAACGTATGGGGCGCTTCTCCAATTATTGGAGATGACGGAAAATTCCACCTTTTTTATTCAAGGTGGCGTGGCACGCATAGCAGGTGGTTAAGTCACAGTGAAATTGCCCATGCGGTAGCTGATAAACCTGAAGGACCTTATACTGTATTAGGCACGGTGCTTAGTGGCAGGGGCGAAGGGCATTGGGATGCTGATACTATTCACAATCCAACCATTCAAAAAGTGGGCGACAAATACGCTTTATTTTTTATTGGTAATAACTTAGCAGATGCCACAAAGTATGACGGTCATCATGCGTCTACTCAGCGTATTGGGTTAGCCATATCAGACAGTTTAAATGGGCCGTTTAAACGAGTCAGCGATGAACCTATTTTGGAAGTTAGCCCAAATAAGAAAGACTGGGATAGCTACTTAACCACCAACCCAGCTTTGCTACAACACCCTAATGGAGAGTTTTGGTTATATTACAAAGCTTGGGACAAATATAATGACGACATGCGCAAAATGGGCGTAGCTATCGCCAAAGACATTAAAGGCCCTTACATTAAACATGCTAAAAATCCTTTGGTGAATTTTGCTCAATATAAAAAACAAGTTGAAGACGCTTATGTATTTATTGAAAACAACACGTTTTATATGATCATGCGTGATATGGGGGTTATCCATCCACATGTAGGTTTAATGTTAGATTCCAAAGATGGTATTAATTGGTCGGCACCTCAATTGGGCTATCGCACTAATGTAGATTTTACCAATGAAAGTAAAATACAGCGTATGGAACGCCCTCAGGTGTTAATGCAAAACGGCAAAGCTACACATTTATTCTTAGCACTAATGGGCGGAAAATTTGATACCTCTACAGCGTTTGTCATTAAGATAGGTGAAACCAGTCAATAATTAAATTGTAGACAAAATACAAAATACAATATGCAATACTAAACTCTGTTAATATGAGAAACATTATTAATAAGTGTTGATTTCAAAATGCAAAAATTTTCATTCGCTACTTTATTGGTTTTCTTTTCCTTAGCTTGTATTGCGAAACCAGAAAATAGTCCACGTCCAAACATTGTGGTTATCTTGTCTGATGATGCCGGTTTTACAGATTTGGGTAGTTTTGGTGGTGAAATAGATACGCCTAATTTAGATGCCATGGCAAAAGAAGGCATGCGTTTTAGTTCTTTTTATAGCAATGCGCGATGCAGTCCTACTCGAGCATCTTTATTGACTGGAGTAGATGCTGCTCATGTTGGTTTTGGTGGCGGTGTTGTAGGTGACTGGGTTAGAGAGTTACCTTTTAAAGCTCACCGAGCAAGACTTTCTTACGAACAACCACTTATCTCAGAGCTTTTAGGTAACAACGGTTACCAAACCTTAATGGTGGGTAAATGGCATTTAGGTGGCAGTTACATTAAGAATCACCCTGAAAAAATGGCCGCAGGCTGGCGCAAAACTCACCCGGCAAGTATGAAGTTAACTCCCCAGGAAATGGAAGCGGATTACCTAGCTTTGCCCCCTCAACGAGGTTTTCAACAAAGTTTTGTATTTCACGGCGCCCAAGGCAACTTGTTTTATACACCAGCAGATAAACATGAATACTACGAAGGTAATTCACCGGCAAAGTTAAAGTACGATTACCAGTACCAAATGAATTGTTATAACAAAACAGCATTTGAGAAAAAATATTACAGCGCATGTCACGGCAAATCAGGCCAAGCATTTTATGCAACAGACGGCATGACAGATCGCGCGGTGGAAATGATAAGTGACGCAGCAAAAAAGCCCGAGCCATTTTTTATGTACGTCGCCTTCCGCGCCCCACATAAACCGTTACAAGCCCCAGAACCTCTGGTACAAAAATATTTAAAGCGTTATCAGGATTTACAAAATATTGCCGACACCCGTCACACCAATCTAGTAAAAGAAGGCATGTATCCCAAAGATGCCAAAGCAAATTCAAATAATCACAAATGGACTAAGCAACCTGAAGACAAAATTGAAGACTTTCGTTTAATGTCTGCGGTGCATGGTGCCATGATGGAAAAACTAGACGAAAACGTAGGAAAACTGATTCAAGGCTTAAAACAGTCTGGAGAATATGAAAATACTCTCATAGTGTATATGTCTGATAACGGCGCCGCGTCACATATTGGTGACTTAATGAATAAGCCTTTTAGGGGCGTTAAAGCGTTGTTGTGGGAAGGGGGAGCAAGAGCCCATGCTATTGCCACTTGGCCTGGGGTTATCAAACCCGACAGCATGAATCATGATTTAATATGGGTGGGAGACTGGTTACCAACATTTTTAAATATCACCAACACCTCATTTCCTAAAACGTTTAGAGGTTCAGTACCTCGTCAACCAGATGGTCGTGATGTTCTGGAGTCTTTAAAAGGGCAGCAACAGGCTCCACCAGAAGCCTTATTTTTTAATGACAAAGGCCAACAAAGTGTTATTTATCAAGGTCGCTGGAAACTACTTATGGAGGCGGGTTGGTATCTGCAAGCTAGTGCAGTACCTGGTGTTCAATATGAACTGTATGATTTACAAAATGATCCAGGTGAATCTAATAACCTTGCTACAGATAAACCTGAGCTAGTGAAAAAACTCGAAAAATTGAGCCAAGCATGGAAAGCTGAAAACCAAATTGTGGATTACGCAGAGATAATAAAAATAAAACCCCAAGATCCGTTTTAGTTTTGTATGAAAAAGGTGAGCTAATGCTCACCTTATTTAGCCTATTTTACTTTCAAATAAATCCACACCAACAGTTCTTAACGTTTGGGCTATTTCGGTATGGACAGGCACTCCTTTAACTAAATTGTTACGCTTTGCTTGCCAACCTCTTTCACTAGGAAACATAAATGCAGGGGTAACTTGTTTGAGGTGGGTAAACAAGTCGGAGGTTTGTTGATAAAAAGTATCTAAGCCTACAAACTCTTGTACATTTAAAGCAATGAATATTTTGGTTGAATCGGGATCTGCACCACTTTTATCCTTGGCTAATAATTGAAAACTAAAAGCGGCGCCGGCTAAAGTAGCGGTTAACATTTCCATCATTAATGCTAAGCCTTCTCCTTTATGGGCCCCCATTGCAGACACTGCTCCTGCCAAAATAGCTTGGGCATCTGTGCTTGGTTCGCCTTGCGGGTTGAATCCTAATGGTGAGGTAATGTCAGTATTTTCTCTTAACATAGTCGCGACTTTACCGACCGCCGCTTGACTCATCGCCATATCTAACACAATGGGTTCTTCTGGTTGTGCGCTCGGCATACCAATTGCCAAGGGGTTATTACCTATTATGCGAGATGTTGCCCCCCAAGCAGCCATGCTCGGTATGGCATTTGTGGTGCAAATTCCAATGTGCCCTTGTTTTGCAGCATAACTGGCATAAGCATGGCCCCTGCCCCAATGACTGGTATTTTTAGCTAAACAGACACCTACACCAAACTCCTTACTTTGCTGAACAGCCTTTTCCATAGCGTTTAATGAAGCTACACGGCCAGAACCGTTATCACAGTCAAGCACACTTATGGCACCAAAAGATTTGATCAGTGTTTCGATAGGATTAGCGTTAACACGCTTTTCTTCTAACGCCGCCAACAAATTAGGCAACATACGTACACCATGTGACGGTACCTCTAATAAATCGGCATCCACCATAATGTTAGCTTCTTTATCGGCCCTATCTTTTAATAAGCCTGCAGTTTGCATGCGAGCACTGACACAATCCGTTAATACCTTACGATTAACTCGAATCAAATTCGTCATGCACACTATCTCCTACTGTTTACAATTAAAAAAAACACGCGCATATAGACGCTTCGCCATGTTCAGTTTTGGTTTATTCTGAAAATATTAAAAGCGTTTAAGATAAGGCTCAATAAAGTCTTATTTAGAATAATGTACTTTAATCAATGCCATTAAATAACTGCACCTTCAACAAATTGAGTTTTTTTAATGGTGACTGAACTTAAAGTTTTATCTCTATAATACAGACACTGTGACGTCTAATACGCAAATCCAATAATATTAATTAATAGCTAGGCCTTTCTGTTTGCAACCTTGCTTAAGTACTTCAAACATTTCGATATTAAATCTAAGGCGTTTGGCGTGTGCTGGGGTAGACGAACCGACTTTTTCTCTTTCTAACATTCCGTCTAGTTTTGATTTAACTATCTTACAGTTGTGTGCAGATACTGGTAGTCGTGGTTTTGCAACTGTGCTTTTGGCCGCTGGAGGTTGGTTTACATTCTTAACAGCAATATTTACGGTATCTGTGGCTGTTGCATTGTCATTATCTGTCACTGCTAGTTGGAATGTCAGTGTTTCATCCGTAGTTATGTCAGGTGCAACAAATGTTGCCGTTGCTGAAGTCGCTTTTTTTAAAGTAACTGAAGTACCCGATGTTTGTGTCCAGCTATAGCTAGAAATGGAACCATCTGCGTCGGTGCCTGAGCCTGATAATGTTACACTGGCTTGCTCCTTAACTGTTTGGTTGCTACCTGCATGAACAGCGGGAGATTGGTTTATATTTTGAACAGTAATATCTACAGTATCAGTGGCTATTGCATTGTGATTATCTGTCACTGTTAGTTGGAATGTCAGTGTTTCATCTGTAGCTATGTCAGGTGCAACAAATGTTGCCGTTGCTGCAGTCGCATTGGTTATAGTAACTGGTGTACCTGATGTTTGTGTCCAGCTATAGCTAGAAATAGAACCATCTGAGTCGGTGCCTGAGCCTGATAATGTTACACTGGCTTGCTCCTTTACTGCTTGGTTGCTTCCAGCATTAACAGTAGGAGGTTGGTTTACATTCTTAACAGCAATATTTAAGGTATCTGTGGCTGTCGCATTGTCATTATCTGTCACTGTCAATTGGAATGTCAGTGTTTCATCCAAAGTTATGTCAGGTGCAACGAATGTTGCCGTTGCTGAAGTTGTATCTTTTACAGTAACTGAAGTCCCCGATGTTTGTGTCCAGCTATAGCTAGAAATGGAACCATCTGCGTCGATGCCTGAACCTGATAATGTTACACTGGATAGCTCCTCTACAGCTTGGTCGTTACCTGCATTGGCAGTGGGAACTGTATTCGCAGGAGGTGGCGTACATCCACTCCAGTAAACAACAATCATAACTGACAAAAATACTTTAATTACGGTTGTTCTTTGGTGCTCATTCAGCATGCAGCTTTCCTTTAATTTTTATTGTAGGAACATTCACCAAAGATCAACTGCCTCTAGTGACAGAAACTCAATACATGGTATATCAGGAGACCTTCATAATGAAATTGTTATGCAATTAGCTTGGTATTTGATCTGGAATTTGTGAGTGACTTTGTGAGCTGTAGCTTGTGAGAAGCAAGCCGCGTATCAATAATTTGAAATGCGGCTAGTTACTAGTTTTTGTCACAGTGTATTAGTTAACACTTCTGCGAGAACATTTTAATAGTGATAATTAATTAAGGGCTAAACCTTTTTGTTTGCAGCCTTGTTTAAGTTCTTCAAACATTTCGATATTAGATCTAAGACGTTTGGCATGTGCGGGAGTAGAAGAGCCTACTTTTTCTCTTTCTAACATACCGTCGAGTTTTGATTTAACTATCTTACAGTTATGTGCAGAAACTGGCAGCTGCGCTTTTGCAAAAGTACCGGTTGAAAATATGGCTAAGCTGATTAAACCTACTGTGACTAATTTCATGTTTTTGCTCCTGTGGTTAGAGATGTAAACAATAGGTTATTTTTACAGCAATGGTTATGACTGGGTTCATACATTGTTACCCCAAATAATACCTTTCACCACACTATTAAGAATGCTGATCAATAAAGTGACAAAACCTGCACATACAAAAAAGTCGCATATTGCGACTTTAAAAACGTTCTTAATGCATTAAAGCTTGGTTAGACCATAACCAAGACAATAGAAATTCTTTACATCAAATCTTTGTATAAAAATCACAAATCATTAATTCTGCGACGAATAAATACAATGCTGGTACTTAATAACATCAGGGTAATCGTTGTTGGTTCATTAACGTCAATCATTTCTCCTCTAGAAACACTGGCAGTGATAATTGTTGCGTCATCGTAGAATGTGTCCTTGGGCATCACAATGAAGTCAATAAAGTCGCCTTGCTCAAGTGCGATGTCTGAGCCAGTTACCTGATAAGTTGTGGTTGTTCCAAAACCTGTTATGTCTTGAGCACCATTTAGTTGATTGCCATTGACCCGTACCGACACATTTACGCCATCACTGGTGCAACTAAGGCATTCGATTGTGTCTATCGCGAAAAAATGACCAAAAATGTCATAGTCATCATCCTGTTGAACTAAATACCTGAGCACTATATCGGCGTCGTTTTGCCCAGGGTGAAGGTTCAGTGCACCTGCTTTGAAAACATTGCCAGGAAATATTTCATCTTTATCACTGGTATTTAAGAAACCTGCATGAAAACCACTTTTAACCCAACCTACTATGTTTGGCCTGCCAAGAACGGTTGTAGGGCTGTAATCAAACAGCTCGAATACACTGCCGCTATACATGCCAATTTGCCACTCATTCGAGATGGACTGGGATGGATCTGATTGCTTAGCGAGATCCAAGAAAAATACCGAAGCGTTAGATGTGATTATTGAAGCATTAGATTTGGTAATGCTGACGACAAAAACGAGCAGTGCAAGCGTAAGCTTATTCATATTTAGTCCCTAAGTTATAGTAGCTGTTGATTCTCTTCGAAGGCATAATCTCAGATAGATATTGAACGCAAAAGGTACATTAGATTTTTATGATGTTTTTAATACATCACAAACCAGTGAGTTTGGAGTGTTGCTATGGGTAAATACCAGCTTGGAGACTGGGTTATAGATTCATCACGAGGACTTTTACTTGATGGCGATCAAACTATAAAGATGGAACCCAAATGCATGGATTTGCTTATGCTTTTGATTCGTGCAAACGGTGAGCTTGTTTCTCGTAAAACAATAATGGAATCATTATGGCAAGGCCGATATGTATCTGATCATGCTATAAATAATATTGTCGCTATGTTAAGAAAATATCTAAACAATGGTAGTGATAAAAGTTACATCACAACGCAACCTAAAAGAGGGTATATCTTAAGTGAGCCAGCCTTAGAGTTGAGTACAAATCGAAAAAATGCAGAAGCTGTTCAGGAAAAAAATAATAAAAATAAACTAGCTAAAAAGTGGCTGCTTACTACCCTTGCTGCAATGTTTGTCTTTGGGTTAATCATAATAACAATGATTAAGCCGCAACCTATTACTGAAAATGATACATCGATCTTAGTGTCAACGTTTGACGTAATTGATTCAGACGATGGGTCGGTTGTTTTTGCTAAAGGCCTTTCTGAGGAAATTAACCATCAATTGTCTTTAAACTCTAGTCTAAATGTTATTGCTCGCTCAATGGCAAAAGCAGCTGATAATAATGAGCTTTCAAATCAATCTGTTGCACGACAATTAAATGCAAAATACATCCTTGAGGGGTCGGTTAGATCCGAGCAGAATTCGTTTCGAATCATTACTCGGTTAATAAATGGAAGTACTGGAGCCCAAGTTTGGTCTGAAGTATATACGGCAAATAAAAAAGAGATGTTATCAAGCCAGTACAGCATCAGTACGCAGTTGACCAAAACGATTAGTGCTAATCTGAATGCAGTAGATATTTTAAGTGATTCGGAATCTAATTCTAGTCCTTTAGATTTGTTACGAGGATTTAAACTCAAAACTTATGGTGGCGTTCCCTCGGTGCTTACTGCCAATGCTTCCGAGTTTTTCCTGAACCTCAGTCATCAGGTAGACCCCACTCAATCCATCACGAATGAGTGGCAAATTGGCATGTATAGCGGCAGTGTGTTCGAGCTGTTTGATTACAGTCCCACAACTTTGCTTGGTCGTTCATCAATTGTAGGTTGGGTAAACAAAGGCTTTCACGCTGGGTACTTAAACAACAGTGATAAAGATGAACTATTTCCTGGTAATGTTTTTAAGTCAGGGACACTAACTCTTCATCCAGGAAATAACGGTGTTGAAATAGTACTCAGGTACGTGATCCAACAGGATGGTGATTATGATATATCAGGCCACTTTTTCGCAATGGATACTATTGAATGCCTTAAATGCACTAGCGATGGCGTAAATGTTTCGGTTCGGATTAATGGCAATCAACTAAATGATGCTCAAGACTTAACAGGTTTTGGAACAACCACAACTTATCAGGTAACTGGCTCAGATATTGCGCTTAAACAAGGTGACGCTGTTGACTTTATTGTCATGCCAAGAAGTACCTTTTTTGATGATGCAACAATAGTCACTGCCAGTGTTTCCAAGGGAAACTAATTTGTACACCGGTGCTACCACCGAGCGATTAGCTTTCAGCATTTAATTAATGTGAGTTTAGGGTGAAAAATTAACTCTTAAACAAAAAAGCCGCTTAAAAAGCGGCTTTAACAACAAAAATAAACATTTCTAATTTTGTCTTTGTCTAGAACGGAATATCATCATCAAAATCAAAGTCAGGCTCTGCCATAGGTGCTGGCTTTTGGCCTTGTTGTTGACCTTGAGGGGCTTGATTAAAGCCTTGATTCTGTTGTGGTGCTGATTGAGCAGGCGGTTTTTGTTGGTATTGCTGTTGTTGCTGAGGTGCCTGCTGATAACCTTGATTTTGTTGAGGTGCATTTTGAGCTGGACGTTGTTGTCCTTGGAATCCACCTTCAGAAGATTGGCCGCCTTTGCCGCCTAACATTTGCATGACACCATTGAATGGGTCAAGTACGACTTCAGTCGTGTATCTATCTTGGCCTTGTTGATCTTGCCACTTACGGGTTTGTAATTTACCTTCAATGTAAACCTGACTACCTTTACGTAAATATTCACCGGCAATCTCGGCTAATTTTCCAAACATTGATACACGGTGCCATTCAGTTTTTTCCTGAATTTGTCCGCTTTGGTCTTTCCAGCTTTCAGAAGTCGCTAAAGTTAAATTAGCGACTGCTTTGCCATTTGGCGTGTAACGTACTTCAGGATCTTTCCCTAAATTACCTACCAAAATTACTTTGTTTATACCTTTACTCGCCATTTTATCTCCTCGCTAATCTTGTATGTTCAGCACACGTCGCGCATTTTGTATGTCGAAGTGTTTTGCATCTACTTTTAAATAAATTATGTGTTCGTTTGGAACAACAGTTATGTCTTTCACACCTGCCAATTCTGATAGCTGCAAATATGCTGAATCGGGTGTTTGATGATTTGTGCTTAGTGTATATCTTTTTAAGCGGTTCGTCGCTGTCAAACCTTGGATTATTGGCAACCAAATAATGCACAATAGGCTGGCTAGTACAAACACCCAATTACTGCCTAAGTATTCGGTTATTGTGCCTGACAAAACACCACCAATAAATGCCCCGAAAAATTGGAAGCTGGCATAAATTCCCATAGCAGAGCCTTTTTTACCCGCTGGCGCAATACTCGATACCATAGCTGGGAAGTTTGCTTCTAAATAGTTGAAACAAGTAAAAAAGAAACTAACCAATACTAATAAATAAATGATGGAGTCGTGTCCATTGGCCATTAAGGCAAATACCATGGCCAAACCCGCCACACTTATAAGTACTACTAATTTTTGGCGCTTTCTGGCTAATCCCATAAAGACGACCAAGCCAAGTATCGAGGCAAACAATACGATTGAATAGGCTTTCCAATGTGAGTCAAGCGCCCAATTTAGGTCAATTAAAAAAATGGGAATTTGTACAAACAATAGAGTTATCAGCATATGTAATACCAATACACTGATGTTTAAGCGGAATAAGTTCTTGTTAGCAAACAGATTTTTAAGATCTTGAACAACGGGTAATGTATCGCCTTTAGGTGCAATATTTTGCGCATTAGGCACCATGAATAATACTAACAATATACATACGAGTGATAACACGCCTGTTGCAAAAAATATCGCATTCAAACCATAATTGGTGACAACCAGAGGGCCAAGCAATAAAGCCAAATAAAACGAAAATCCAATTGAAATACCAATGATTGCCATCACTTTAGGTCGTTGACTCTCACGGCTTAAATCTCCAGCTAGCGCCATGATCGCGCCTGCAATTGCGCCCGCGCCTTGTAATAACCGACCTATTACAATCCAAAACATGTTATCTGCATAACCGGCTACTAAACTACCTATGGCAAAAATTAGTAGGCCGCCAACTATGACAGGTTTTCGCCCAACTTTGTCTGACAAAACTCCCATTGGTATTTGTAATACTGCTTGAGTGAGCCCATAGCCACCAATCGCTAAGCCAACTAAAAATGCAGAATAATCAGGGTAGTGTTGAGCACTCACTGCTAAAACCGGCATGATCATAAACAAGCCTAACATTCGCAAAACGTAAACAAATGCGAGAGAAAATGAGGTGCGTAGTTCGGTAGAATTCAAGATAAGATCAGTTTTAAAAAGTTTATAACAGGAGCTAAAAGGGCGAATACTTTAGCATAAATTCTAGCGTTCAAAAAATAATAAACAGTAGTGGAGAAGATTTTTAATTTCTATTTAGTCAAGAATTAATAAAAGATAATCATACAGGGCATAGAGCTAACATTCAGAGTATGTAATACTTCTTCTTTTGCGCTGATACAGAATCACAATGGACAAAATTGAAGTACGTGGTGCTCGCACCCATAATCTTAAAAACATCAATCTAGACATTCCCCGAGATAAACTTACAGTCATAACCGGTCTTTCTGGATCAGGCAAATCCTCTTTAGCTTTTGATACTTTGTATGCAGAGGGGCAAAGGCGTTATGTCGAATCTTTATCTGCTTACGCTAGGCAGTTTCTGTCGATGATGGAAAAACCTGATGTGGATCACATTGAAGGTTTATCTCCCGCTATTTCCATTGAACAAAAATCGACGTCACATAATCCTCGTTCAACCGTAGGTACCATTACCGAAATCTATGACTACTTACGTTTGCTTTATGCGCGAGTAGGTGAACCTCGTTGTCCTGAACATAACGTGCCTCTTGACGCACAAACGATTAGCCAAATGGTTGACCGTGTTCTAACCATGCCCGCAGATTGCAAATTAATGTTGCTTGGGCCAGTGGTGCAAGACCGAAAAGGTGAACATCTTAAAACTTTAGAAAACCTCTCCGCTCAGGGTTTTATTCGAGCACGTATTGATGGCAATGTATGTGATTTGTCTGATCCTCCTGAATTAGACCTACATAAAAAACATACTATTGAAGTGGTGGTCGATCGTTTTAAAGTTCGTGACGATTTGAAATTACGTTTAGCTGAGTCATTTGAAACTGCACTTAATTTGTCTGGCGGCACGGCAAAAGTTGCCTTTATGGATGAACCAGAAAAACAAGAACTGGTATTTTCATCGAACTTTGCTTGCCCACACTGTGGATATAGCATGGCCGAACTCGAGCCAAGATTATTTTCGTTTAATAACCCAGCTGGTGCCTGTCAAAGCTGTGATGGTTTAGGTACTAGACAGTTTTTTGACCCGCATCGTGTGATCACCAATGACGAGCTAAGCCTTTCTGGTGGAGCTATTCGTGGATGGGACAAGCGAAGTTATTACTACTTTCAAATGTTGCAAGCGGTTGCCGATCATTACGGCTTTGATTTAACTAAACCTTATTCTGAGTTGAGTGATGAAGCTAAAGACTTAGTACTCAATGGTAGTAAAGGAAAGTCCTTAAACTTCAAATATATCAATGATCGTGGCGATATTATGGAGCGTAAACATCCCTTTGAAGGGATTATTCCTAATATGGAGCGCCGATACAAAGAAACTGAATCAAATGCTGTACGTGAAGAATTGGCAAAATATTTAAGCCAGCAGCATTGTTCTAGTTGTTCAGGCTCTCGTTTGCGTTTAGAAGCCAGAAACGTATTTGTCGGTGAAACTCCGTTACATGTCATAACAGATATGTCGATTGCCGAAGCGTTGGAGTTTTTTAAGAGTGTCAATTTAACCGGCAAACGTGAACAAATCGCTGAGAAAATCTTTAAAGAAATTAATGACCGATTAAGCTTTTTGGTAAACGTTGGTTTGAATTACCTTTCATTATCTCGAAGTGCAGATACCTTGTCTGGTGGTGAGGCCCAGCGTATTCGACTTGCCAGTCAAATTGGTGCAGGTTTAGTGGGGGTCATGTATGTGTTAGATGAACCTTCAATTGGATTACATCAAAGAGACAATGAAAGATTGCTTAAAACTCTTATTCACTTAAGGGATTTAGGTAACACTGTGTTAGTGGTAGAACATGATGAAGATGCCATTCGCGCGGCTGATTTTGTTTTAGATATAGGTCCTGGTGCCGGTGTACACGGTGGTGAGGTAGTCGCGCAAGGTACGATTGAAGATATTAAAAATAGCGAACATTCATTAACAGGTAAATATTTGTCTGGTAGAGAAAAAATTGAAATACCGGCAAAACGTACAGAAATAAATCAAGACAAATGGGTGGAGATTACTGGGGCTTCTGGCAATAATTTGCAAGACGTTACTTTTAGAGCGCCAATTGGCCTGATGACCTGTGTGACAGGTGTTTCTGGCTCTGGTAAATCTACATTAATAAACGACACTTTTTATAAATTAGCTCACCATGCATTAAATGGCGCCACTACGGGTGAAGCAGCACCTTATAAACAAATTACTGGTTTAGAGTTTATGGATAAGGTAGTTGATATTGACCAAAGTCCTATTGGTCGAACTCCGCGTTCTAACCCAGCGACCTATGCAGGTATCTTTACCCCTGTGCGAGAATTATTCGCTGGCACTCAAGAAGCTAGGTCTCGAGGATACAAACCAGGGCGTTTTAGTTTTAATGTTAAAGGTGGTCGCTGTGAAGCCTGCCAAGGTGATGGTGTTATTAAGGTAGAAATGCACTTTTTACCTGATGTTTATGTACCTTGTGATGTTTGTAAGGGCAAACGATACAACCGTGAAACTCTAGAAATTCAATATAAAGGTTTAAACATACATCAAGTCTTAGAGATGACGGTTGAAGAAGCTCGACCATTTTTTGATGTGATACCTGCTATAGCTCGTAAATTACAAACCTTAATGGATGTCGGGCTTTCTTATGTTCGTTTAGGTCAAGCAGCCACTACCTTGTCTGGTGGTGAAGCTCAACGAGTTAAATTAGCTAAAGAGCTGTCTAAACGAGATACAGGTCAAACTTTGTATATTCTAGACGAACCCACAACCGGTTTGCATTTTCACGATATAAAACAATTGCTTGAAGTACTGCATAGATTACGAGATCACGGCAACACTGTAGTCGTAATTGAACATAATTTAGATGTGGTAAAAACCGCAGATTGGATTATTGACTTAGGTCCAGAAGGTGGCTCTGGTGGAGGACAAATTATTGCACAGGGGACGCCGGAAGAAGTCGCAGAAGTAGCTGGTTCACATACTGCTAGATTTCTTAAACCCTTGTTGGAAGCTTAATCTCAAAGATACTTAACTCACAGAAGCGAACAACAAAAAAAGGCAGCTGAAGCTGCCTTTTTTATGTCATGAATTAACGGTTTGATATTAGACTTTAAATTGTTTGGTAATGCCTTCTAAATGTTGAGCCAGTTGAGCTAGCTCAGCGCTCACAGAAGCTAATTCTCTCGAACTACTAGCGGTTTCTTCTGTTCTATGGTGTATTTCATCAACGTTACTGCTAATGGTTTTGGCAACAGCTTGTTGATCTCCAGTTGAACGAGCAATTTGATCATTCATTTTAGTAATTTGACTGATGGTATCTGTTATTACCGTTAAACTTGCCCCCGCTTTATTGGCAGTTTCAACACTATTTGTAGCTTGCTCTGTACCTTTAGCCATAACATTTACCGCAGAACGCGCAGCGCCTTGTAACTGTTCAATGGTTTCTTGAATTTGTTCGGTAGATTGTTGTGTTCTGGAAGCTAAGGTTCTTACTTCATCTGCAACAACTGCAAAACCTCGACCTTGTTCACCTGCACGTGCTGCCTCAATGGCGGCATTTAGCGCCAATAAGTTTGTTTGCTCAGCAATGCCTTTAATCACGTCAAGTACCACACCTACCTGATTTGAGTCAGCTTCTAACTTTCTGATTACTTCAGCTGTTTCTTCAACATTGGCCGCTAACTCTTGAATGCTATGCACGGTGTGGTTTACAACAGATTGGCCGTCATCAGCCGCAGTAGAAGCATCACCTGCTGCATTGGCAGCTTCAGCGGCACTTTCAGCGACTGCGTTTACGCTGGTACTCATATCGTCAACTGCCGTTTTAGCTTGGTCAGCTGAGCTTTTTTGTACTTCAATTGTTTTGTTTGTGTCGTCAGTTAATTGATTTAGATTTTGAGCAAGTTGTGACAGTGGCAACGAAGAATTGACCACTTCTTTTACTACGCCCTGTAATTTTTCCATAAACTGATTAAACCAATGAACTAGGTCGCCTATTTCGTCTTGGTTTGAAGATTTGATTCGAACGGTTAAATCCCCGTCTTCTTGAGCTATATCTTTAAGCGAATCTACCACTTGGACAATACTGCCTCTAATCCCATTTACAATAGGAATGGCAGTAGCGAATAATAATACAATGGTGACCAGCGCCATAATGACACCCACTATGATCATAGATTCACCACTTTCTCCGACACTTTTAATATCGGTTTGAAAAGCTGCAATTCGTGAATCTTTAAATGAGGTTAACGTGGCAACTGCATCGTCATAATTTTTGTTCATCTCTGCTGACAATTGACCTAACTTAGAAAAGTCAGCAGTACCATTTACCATCGACTCTGACACTGCATAAGCAAGGTCGTTGTAGGCTTTAAAAGAGGTAGAAATCTGATTCACTTGTGAGCTGAGGTTTGGATCTATGGTTTTAATGTTTTGTAATAGTGAAATGGTTTCTTCAGCATAAACTTTAGCATTCGCTAAAGAATCTTCGTCACCGGTTGTTACCGCTGCACTTAAGGTATCTTTCACCTTTTCCATTCGAACTAACGCACTTTTTGTTTCGTCTAATGCTGGGTATTGCACTTCAATTATATTTTCAAGTGAATCAACATTGTTTAAAGCGGTAGTTGTCGTTATGGCTAAATAAACTAAAAACGCGACTGTACCAATAATAGGGATCAGAAATAATTTTTTCGCAATTGACATTTTGGTCAAAAAATTCATCGAGTTGTCTTTCCTATATTAATTAAAGCGAGTAGCACACCTATCACTCAAACGACTACATCTAAAACATGAGTATAGACAAGATACTTTATGTTTTAACACTAAGTAACGAATTTTGCTAAATTTTTTAGCCGTCGTAGGGACTAATTTTAATACCAGTTAAAGAATAACCCACGGTCGCTAAATCACCCTGCCACGTTTTAGTGGACAAAGTTCCGGTTACCCAAACTGCATCTTGTATGTTATGTATCGGCACTCCTTCAGAAAACTTCACATAAACTATTTGATTAGCTGGTGGAGGAGGAACATGGATACATGCGCCAAAATAGGGGACGAGTAAAAACTCCGTTGTATTGATGTCATCACCTTCTAATGGCACAACAAAACCAGGGATTTTAACTAATTTATTATCAAGTGCTTCAACAATAGGAGCATTAACACCCAATTGCATCATTGAGCCGTCATGGCTTAGTTCTGCTTCTGGTGGAATATAGTTTTTAGGTACCATATCTTCCCAAAACAATTCTAAAGGTTCTTTGGCATGTGTAGCGAAGCAAGTCACGACTACTAATATGCGAACTAGGTTTAGAGTGTATTTATTTGTTTTTTTCATGAGTTTCTATTCGCCCAAGACAGAGGATCTTTAATTACTTCGTTTCCAGTCATAGGATTATTTGGCATGTTGACCGCTAATAATAATGAACATACAGCAAATCCTGTACCGATATAAAATACCAAAACTGGTGATGTTAACCAAACTATACCAAGTAGAGCGGGTATGACTACTGCAGCAATATGGTTGATCGTAAAACTGACTGCAGCGGTAGATGCAATGTCTTTTGGATCCGCTATCTTTTGAAAGTAGGTTTTAATGGCAATAGCCATGGCAAAAAATAGGTGGTCTATGACATAAATTCCACCTGCAAGATAGGCATTGTCAACCAAGGCATAACTAGAAAACACAAATATTAAACCTATGTATTCAATTGTGAGCGCGCGTCTTTCACCTATTTTACTGATCCAGCGCCCTATTTTAGGCGCAAAAAATAAGTTGAATACGTAATTTATAATGAATAAAAGGCTAATATCGCCTACCGAAAAGCCAAACTTTTCCACCATCATAAATGAGGCAAACACCATGAATATTTGTCGTCTGGCACCGCTAAAGAAAACTAAAGCGTAGTACAGCCAATAACGTTTTCTTAAAAACATGTGTTTGTGCTGGGTGGTACCTAAGGTAAAGGTGTCGAAACTAACCCACATGAGCAACACAATAATAAGTCCAATACCTCCAGCTAACATATACATTGTTATATATGAGTAACCCATCCATTCCATCACTACCCATACCGCAGCATAAGCCAATAAAGACGCGAAACTTTTTACGGCTAATTGTTTACCCATAAAGTGGGCCGCTTTGTCTTTAGCAACCCATTGTAGAGTTAATGATTGATTTATCGTTTCGAAATAATGGAAGCCAATAGACATTAATACTGTGGTGCAATACAGGCCTAACTCAAAAGGTAACCAGCCTGTTAGCGCTACACCAATACACATAACAGCTAAAGATATTAAAGCAAAGGTTTGCTCTTTAATGACCAACAATAAAAACACTGCGCTAAAGGCTAAAAAACCTGGAATTTCACGTAAACTTTGTAACATGCCAATTTCGGCACCAGTAAACTGCGCTTTTTCTACCACAAAATTATTAAGTAAGGCATTCCAAATAGAAAATACCAAAGGCATCACAAAGGCCATGAGTAATAGTAACAATTGGGGATTTTTCCGCATCCCAGCGAAAGAAGAAAAGCGTTGCATAGTAAGGCCTTAAGAAATCATTTCTTATTGTGACATAAGCCTTAAAGAAAAACTCATTGAACTTTAGGTGTATGGCGACTGGATTAACCGTAGCTTCAACAAAGTGTGCCCTATTAGCAAAACTTCAAAAGGCTACCGAAGTAGCCTTAATTATTTCTTGCGTTTAATACCAGCAAATCCTATCAAAGCAGAAAGAAATAACCAGGCAGATGCTGGAGCGGGCACAGAAGTGACGGGAGACTGAGCCACAGGAGGAACAGGGTTCTCATTTAACGGATCAAACGCAATATTTGTAATTCCAACATTGTACTCGCCATAATGACTATGAGGACTATAAAAAGAAATTTGCCCTTGGTACCAAAATCCATCCATCAATTCTTGAAAACTGGTAATGCTGGAAATACCAGAGCTATCAAATGTAGTATCGTCATAGTCTCGCGCGCGTAAATGCATTCCAGAAATCACCAGCCCATTGGATGCCACCGTATTTTCACGACCATAAAGCTCCACTCCATCAAAAGTGTTCGAATTTGAGCCATCTGTACCGTTATAAACATGGACAAAATCATTGTCTGCATAACCACCAGTATGTGACCAAGTTACCCCGTTATCGAGTAAAAAAATAAAGCTGCTGTATTCATACCATGCTTCATCTCTGATGAAGCCATCTGTTCCCGTTCTATAATCTGAGCGATATGGTGTTTCAGTTAAGAAATCTATTGCCCCCGTGAAACCGGCAGTTTGTTGAGACCAGTCGTATTCTAAATCCCCACCTCGATTTCTGAGATCAAGGGTGCCATTGAAGGTTAGAAGAACGGCATTAACTTGCCCAGTAAAGACGGTTAATAAAAGTGTGGCTATGGCTAGTTTATACATAACAAAAATCCTTTTGGTTTGTTGAGGTTATTCATTGAAGTTGATTAATATTGGCTTGGAGAGTAATAACCAGAAAAGAGAAATACCTAAAAAAAAGGTAAAAAAACCTAAAAGTTAATCTTATTACTGTTTTTAATTGAAAAATGAACGTTTTTGCAACGTTTTCAAGAAAGGTAAATGTTCGTGTTGGTCGTTAATAAAATGTGCGACTTGAGCTTTTGCCACTAATTGCATGGTTAATAACTGATCGTGGCGAAATAATGAAAGCTAATGGATTTTAATTCAGTTATACAATACAACCTCAGTTCAAAAGGCAGCCTCCGTTAACACTATTTGTTAAGATATATATTTATTAGTTGATAGTTTGCTTGTAGTTCTTTAGCTGCGATAAAATCTCTATAGTTCTCGTATAAATCAAGGGTGACTGGAGGGGTGTTTTCAGTTGCCAATAACTTTGATAATTGTTTAATACGTTGGTCGAATGCAAATTCATCCTTAAATAACCTAAGGCTGGTTTCTAATGCTTGGGCATTGTTATCACTAGGGGATATTTTTTGTTTTAACCAGTTGGCTCGGATCAATACTAAATAACCGTATGTTTCTTCTTTATTTGCATTGTTCGAATCATTAGCCAAAGTTATTGCTTCATCTAACTGTTCAATATTTTGTTCTGCTTCTCCTTGACTGATGGCGATTAGATTGCCAATAAGTTGTGCATCAGCTGCAACCGCTAAACTTAAATGGAAATTAGGGTTAAGACTGAGTGAACGATCGATAGTTTGCGTGACGTCCTGCATTTTTTCTTCGGCATCAGTGATTTGTCCGAGCATTAAATGTTGTTTCGCTATATAAAGTTTACACTGGGCAAGTTGGGTGATCGCCTCTGGTATTGTGGGTTTGAGTATTAACCCGTTTGTGAAGTGTTGCTCACACTCTATTGCGGGCAAAAAATCATTATTGTCGGTCGCAAACGCTAGCTGTGCTTTGATGGAATGTAAATTAGCTAAATTGAACATGGCCCACACATATTCTTTTTTTATGGCCATTGCTGAGTTGATCGACTGAATGGCATTTTCAGCATACTCATTAAATTCCGCTTCAGAATACACACCGCTGGTAATAATGCCTGCATATAAATCGGCCATGTTGTTATAGGTAAAGTGATGGGATGGGGCAATTTTGATGGCTTCACTGTATGCTTTTATGGCGGCGGTAAATTCTTGCTGGTAAGGCTTGTTTGTGGACGATTTATATTTGGCTAATGAAGAATATGCATTGGCTAAGGCGTCATATCCCGCGGGTTGTTTAGGAGCTATTTTGATCATTCTCTTATACAAACTAATGGCATGATTTAATATCTGAGAAGGATCTTCACCTCGCACTACCGCAATACTTGACCATGTTTTGTATATTCTCGCCTTGGTGTGAATTAAACTATAATCATCTACATCCAGTTTTAACCCTTGGTCGATTAATTCAATGGCTTTGAGAATCATGCTGTCGGGGTTTTTGCCAGTGCGGTAAAAATGTTTAGCATGATGGTGTCTAAGTATCGCTCCATTTTTGGCTAACGTGGCGCTAATATTGCCACTTTTTTCGTGTCTATTTACGACCTCTTCCGCTTGTTTAAATAAGGCATCTATATCGAGTTCTCGCGTGTTTTGTAACACTTGCAAAAAAAGTAACTCAGTGAGTGATTCGGCATAGAGTAATTCTGAGTTTGGCATAGTCGATATTAGAGAAAGGATATCATCAGCTTTGTCTAAATAATGAAGTCTTTGGTCCATATCATTTTTTTCACTTTTTGCGAGGCGAGTGTAGAGCTGAAAAATATTTCTATGTGTGTCAGTGTTTTCTGGGTTTAATGTTATTGCTTGTGCGCAGCTATCTTGCCCTTTTAACGCAATCTGTTCTGTGTCGTCTAAATAACTATCAGCGTAGAGGGAGAGATAATGAATGTATTGTGCACATAATTGGTTGGCTGATACTGCTTTGTTTTTTTCAAAAATACCTAAGGAATACACAGAGCTTTGGATAAAAAGTTGACTAATTTGTTGCCATATTTCACTTTGATTGTCGGAGAGTAAACTGGTTGCTACGTCAAACTCTTCACTGAACAGGGTTTTACTTGTGACAACATTGACCAGTTGTAAGGTTAATCTCAGGTAATGTTCTTGTTCGCGAATTTGAGATTCGATCGCATAATCAGCATTTAATGTTTGTTTTAATGAAAATAAATTTTTGTCATGACTCCATAGGTTTTCTACTTGAGTCTTTGACAGTACCTGCATTCGATTATGTTTAACGGCTGTTTGTTGCAACTCTTGTTCTAAACCTTTGGCTAAGGGGCGAATTGGACTATTTGGTTCATGTAGCTCTACCGGTAAAATAGCTAAGGTTAAAGTGTCTTTTGGGTTGTTGGCGCTGATTAATATCAGCAACACTGATAAACAAAGCACAATTGTTAATATCCAAAAGGATAAACCCTTTGTTTTTAGCGTTTTTTTTGTAGTGGCAATGGGCTTGGTGGGTGACTCAAATTTAACCTCTCCCACTAAACAATAACCTTTTTTAGGGACCGTTTTAATAATGGTGTTAAGCCCTAGTTGTTTAAATTGAGCGCGAGTAACACTGATTAAATTGGTTAAGGAATCGTCAGATACAATGACATCTGGCCATAACCAATCTAACAATGATTCGCGGGACAAAAAGTGATCTGGTGCTTTGGCTAACAAAAACATTAAATGTATGCTTTTGTCTGTGAGTGAAATTGATTGAGAGTTGAATTGAGCCGTAGCGGTTTTACGATCAATATGACATTGACCGACGACTAAAAATTCCTTTTCCATTTCCAAGACACTTCTCTTACAGATTTTTACGGTTTGGTAAAACTATAAGGAATTCACTAAAAGTGTCTAGTAATTGTTTACGAGATTTACATTAGATAGAAAAAACCGCTGATAATTCAGCGGTTTTGCAAGAGAAGTGTGATTGAATTGCAAAGAGCTCTATTTTTCTTCGGATTCTTTGTATAGCTTCACACTATTTACTAGTTCAGCTTTGGCGGCTGCTGCGTCTTCCCAACCGTCAATTTTCACCCATTTGTTTGGCTCTAAATCTTTATAGTGCTCAAAGAAATGTTGGATTTGATTTTTAAGTAAATCAGGCACTTGATCAATATCGTTAATGCCACGGTAGATGGTAGATAGTTTATCAATTGGAACTGCTAAAATCTTAGCATCTGTTCCAGACTCATCAGTCATTTTAAGTACACCTACTGGGCGGCACTTAATTACACTACCTGCCAATAATGGGAATGGACTCATAACTAATACGTCTGCAGGATCACCATCTTCAGATAAAGTTTGGTTTACATATCCGTAGTTAGTCGGATAGTGCATACAAGTTGCCATAAAACGGTCTACAAAAATAGCGCCTGTATCTTTGTCTACTTCATATTTAACCGGGTCAGCGTGTGCTGGAATTTCGATGATTACATTAACTTCTTCTGGCAAATTCTTGCCTGCAGGAACATCATTTAGACTCATGTGAATACCTAAGGTGATTAATTTTAATTCGGCGGAATTATATAGAGTCCCAGTCTTCGATTCAAAGGCATTGACGAATATTTATGCTATTCCATTAAAATATTCTACTTCAATAGGAACGAAACCTGATTTGTATCAAGATTAAGGGAATTAACTGTGTCTTTTGAGCAGCTGTTTTATTTAGAACTTTTGATTGAATACCATAATTCAGGTTTATCTAAAGGTGTATCTGGTGTCATATTTAGATTAGGAATTTCAAAAATAGTACGTTCAGTTAATTTACTTTTGGCTAAAATTTCACCGTAGGATTGGTTGAAAAGTTGGTTAAACGAGCCGTCTTTTATCGCGTTAGTTAAACCTAGTTCTATAACGTCATGTAGATTTTGATTATCTTTGCGGACAAAAAAGTAGATAGCTGACGGATATCGTAATGCTATGTGTTGATCTATTGCTAGAGATAAATCTTTGATGACACTTTTTTCATGCCAAATTTCTAATACAGAGCGGGGAAAATAGTCGATACGTTTAGCGTTGAGCATACGTAGTAAGCCATCTGCACCTCCGGCAGTTTCAATGTGAAACCCTTGGCTTCTAAGT
Organism: Paraglaciecola sp.; assembly: GCF_051252315.1. Classification (GTDB taxonomy): domain Bacteria; phylum Pseudomonadota; class Gammaproteobacteria; order Enterobacterales; family Alteromonadaceae; genus Paraglaciecola. Next base: position 29,023 of record NZ_JBPOFP010000014.1, read on the forward strand.
AATGTTGTATCAGGCCAGCTTCGGCCTTGTCCTCCAACATAAGATTTGAGCTGTTGAATTTCAGATAGGTCTGAAAACATGTTTTGCTTATCTGGATGGATAAACATTAACCTCAGTCCAATTAATCCTTTAAACAGTGGAATGCGGATGGGTAATAATTTTCGTTCTCGGCTGGCATTTGTGGTGTACCAATGCACATCGTAATAAGCTTCGTTCATCAGTTTTATGCTGCGGTCTTGCTCTATACCGGCGGGAATTCGGGTGGTTTTTAACGTATAAGGAGTGCCTGATTTGGCTAAGGCTAAATTAATTAACTCGTAAAAATACTCAGTATTTTTTTTATACAGGGGATCTATATTGGTACTTTTGGCGTACTTCACCAATAATGTTGGCTCTTGTGCCTTTACATAACTCACTAAACCTAATTGGCTAACGATTGCAAAAATGAGATATGTAATTTTTGCCCCTGACATATTCACGCTCGACACTCTCCCTGAGTTCATTCTGTTAAGGTTTTAATAAGTGTAGTGTAGCTTTTATATTTAACAATTGTACTTTTGCTAAATTGAGATAAAAAAATGGCGCTTTAAAAGCGCCATGTTAAATTATGCTGAATATTCTAGACAGGTAGCGACTTCGTCTTTTGAACCAATTAGTACTGGTACTCTTTGATGAATATCAGTTGGCATCACTTCCATAATTCGTCCAGTTCCAGTATCAGCAGTTCCACCTGCTTGCTCTACTAGAAAAGCCATTGGATTGGCTTCATACAATAAACGTAGTTTCCCTGCTTTATCGGGTTCACGCTCATCATAGGGGTACATAAATATGCCACCTCTGGTCAGAATACGATGAATGTCTCCTACCATAGCTGCAACCCAACGCATGTTGAAATCTTTTTTACGAGGCCCTTGAGTACCAGCTATTAAATCACTTATATAATTTTGAATATGCGGTTGCCAATGTCTTTGATTAGAGGCATTGATTGAATACTCAGAAGTTTGTTCAGGAATACGAATATTGGGGGTGGTTAATAAGAAGCCACCGTGGGTTTTATCCAAAGTATAAATATGTGTGCCTTTACCCGTCGTTAACGCCAACATAGTGGAAGGGCCATACAACACGTATCCTGCTGCAACGGCTTGAGTACCAGGTTGAATAAAGGCTGATGGATCATCTGGTTCCATCCACTGTGGTGCATGGGTAATAGAAAATATTGTGCCTATCAAGCTATTAATATCAGTATTTGAAGAGCCGTCTAAAGGATCAAAACTCACCAGGTAATTACCATTTGGATGACAACCCACTACGTCATCTTCTTCTTCTGAGGAGATCGCTTTGACGTATCCTGATTCTTGTAAAATATCTTTTAAAATTTGATTAGAAATGACATCTAACTTTTTTTGCGTTTCACCTTGTACATTTTCACTCAAGGTCGAGCCTAAAACTCCAGCTAATGCACCTTGGCTAACTCGAAACGAGATTTCTTTACAGCCTGCTAATAATGTTCTCAATAGCAATATTAGCTCAGCTGGAGCTCCGTCGTCCTGAAGTTGCGAATTCAGTCTCTTCATTGATTTTTTACCTTATGTTGTAGGGGGTATTCAAATGACGATGTTTTTATTTTTTTAATTCGCCATTACGCAATGATATTGTACCTGTTTATCAGGTATTTATCTTGTGTGTAAAAAGCATGCTTTATAACAAAAGGTGTCTGACATTAGAGCCAATGGGTCTTAATATCATTAAAATGAAGGTATGGAGAACTCAAATCCGATGGATAAATTTACCTTGTCTGCGCCTTGAATGGCATCTTTACCAAAATTTTTCACATTCGGCCGGATGTTAAGGTCACTCAGTAGGTTTTTAACAGAAGCCCATGCCTCCCAATCTTTTTGGTAATAACGATAATGCAAATTAACTAGCTGATAACTAGGTTGTTCGGCTCTAGCTGTAACTCCAACTAAATACCCTCCAAATGAATGTTTATTCATTTGATAAGAAGCCCCAACATTGGCTAAAAATTTCGCTTGAAACCGAGCATCTAAATCTTTCTCATCTTGCTTGTTGCCTTGAAATAAATAAGAAAAATTAGCACTTACATTCCACGGGTGCTTTTTATAATTGGCTTCATACTCCACTCCGCTCCTTTTAATCTTATAATCAATATTTGACACTGTTGACTGACTGGTGGCGATTAAATTAGAAACTTGAGTTTGAAACACACTCATTGCCTGGCTGAAATTTGTTTTTGTTTGATTGTATGACAGCTCAAAAGTTTGTGTGGTTTCAGGCTTAACATTGACATCTAATGGAAACCCAAAACTATTATGAGCATGCATTTGTTCTAGAGACGGAGAATTAAAACCTTCGCCATACAAGACTTTAATATGTGCTTCGTTTGAAATTCGATAGTTTAAAGATAAAGCTGGAGAAAACTGACTGCCAATTTGGTTATTGTCTACGTATCGCGCGCCTATAACCGACTGCCAATTTTCACCCGCATATTTAAGCTGCACAAATTGCGACATTTCTGCCACCTTATCTGCATTTTGCAGTAAAATACTGCCATCTGACTCGAGTTGAAACGGCATGTTATATGGAGGTTGAGTGATAGAGAACAACACTTTTCCGTTATCATTATCCCTAAACTTATAATTATCTGATTGTCGAGCCTCGTACTCAATACCAGTAGTTAATTGCCAAAATTGAGACAAAGAGTAATCCATCTGAAAACCAGTGCGCCAACGAATATTATTTGCTCCATCATTATCATATGTAATTTCGCCATCTCCAGGGATGGCCAAAAAACCAAGTATGTTTTTAACGTTTCGAGATAAATAAAATCGATGCCAATCAATAAAGTAACTTAAGTGGATATCATTAAAGCTATGACTATTTTGAAAGGCAATAAGCTCCCCAAGTTCTTTAATTTGTGTTGGGCTATTCACATCTCCAGACTCTAATGCAAATTTTGTATTTTCAAAATATTGCAAACTAAACCTTAAATTGTCTCTGCTAAAAGTAGAATAAAATGACGTGTTTTCACTCTTTCTTTGCGTGGTAGCTTGTGGCAAAAGGGGAAAACAAAAACAATCAAAATCGATTGGTAAATTTGAGTTTAATACTTGAACGTCATATCCCGAGTCGTATTTTTTTTCGACTGCGAAATTCAACACACCTACATTGGTATTTCTTGATAAAAACGTGCTTAGTTTTTTGGTTCCAGAAGAGCTCCAATGGGTTGATGCAGAGGAACCCGCTGTCGACTTAGTTACAATATTAATAACACCCGCTGATGTATTCGTCCCGTAAACAATGGAAGCGGGCCCCCGCAAAATTTCAATTTTTTCAATGGCAATAAAAGGCACTGCTACTAAGGATGTGTCTCCATTGGCTGGCATCCAATAAGGAACACCGTCTACCAGCAGTAACATCTTTTGATTTCTTGCGTCTGATAAACCTCGTATGCCGACTATGTTTGAGCCTGATAACCCAGGATCTAGGGTCACGTTCAGGGCAAAATCGAGCACCCCTTCAAATGAATTAATACCAAAACGCTCTAACTGCTCGACTAAGTAGACCGAAACAATACTCGGTGAATAATTTATTTTTTGTTTAGATTTAGAGGCTACACTGACATGCATTAATTCAGATAAACTTAACGTAAATAACTGATCAGTATCCTCTATTTCCTTTGATGAAACAGAGCAGGTATAAACAATTAGCATAACCCAAAGAACTTTTTCCATATCGTCCCGAGTGCCTCTGTATAAAAATAATGATACTAACATTTCAACATTAGGTGGGGTACAAATTTTACGCAAGCCAAACATCAAACACAAAAATTGAATTGAAACTTGCATTCAGGTTTGGGATAGCCACCTTTGTTCTGATAATCTAGTGTCATTAACTATTTATCTTGGCAGTTTATGCATTTACATATTTTAGGCATTTGTGGCACATTTATGGGCGGGATAGCCGCTATCGCTAAAGCCATGGGCCATAAAGTGACGGGCTCTGACAGTAATGTCTATCCACCTATGAGCACTCAGCTTGAATCTTTAGGGATTGAGTTATTTGAAGGTTATGACCCAATCCAGTTTTCTACAGAGCCTGATATAGTCGTCATTGGCAATGCATTATCTAGAGGTAATCAAGCTGTCGAGTATGTCTTAGACAGAAATTTACCATATATTAGCGGCCCACAGTGGTTGTTAGAAAACGTGCTAAAAGACAAATGGGTGGTAGCTGTATCTGGTACGCATGGAAAAACTAGCACCTCTAGTATGTTAGCGTGGATCTTAGAGTACGCTGAGTTAAATCCCGGGTTTTTGATTGGTGGTATTCCACAAAACTTTGATGTGTCTGCTCGCGTTGGTGATAGCCCATTTTTTGTGATTGAGGCTGACGAATACGACAGTGCGTTTTTTGACAAACGTTCTAAGTTTGTGCATTACCGCCCACGCACTTTAATTTTGAATAATTTAGAGTTTGACCATGCTGACATATTCGATTCTCTGGCAGATATACAAAAACAATTTCATCATTTGTTGCGTATGGTGCCAAATAATGGCTTGGTTCTGCATCCTAAAGAAGATAAAAACTTAACCCGTGTATTAGACATGGGTTGCTGGACACCAGTGCAATCAGCAGGCGGAGATTGGCAGGTCATTAATAGTAATCTAGATGGCTCTCAATTTGATGTGTCTTTTAAAGGAGAGAATTGTGGAACAGTTAATTGGAATTTATTAGGTGAACACAATGTCAATAACGCTCTTATGGCCATTGCTGCAGCAAAACATTGTGGTGTCAAAAGTGATGTAGCGATTGAAGCCTTATCCAAATTTGTCAACGTTAAACGCAGAATGGAAGTGAAGGCGAAAATTAATGATGTGACACTGTACGATGACTTTGCCCATCACCCCACTGCGATAGAAACAACAGTAAAAGGACTACGAGCGAAAGTAGGGCAGAGCAGAATATTGGCGGTGTTAGAGCCTAGGTCTAACACCATGAAAATGGGCATACATAAAGACACTCTAGCCAACTCATGGCTGCAAGCCGATCAAGTATTTATTTTTGAACCGACTAACTTAACTTGGTCTATGGAAGATTTATTAGCGCAAAGTGAAGTGACTTCTTTGTTGTATACAGACTTAGATAATTTGGTTAAATCAATTGTGGCTTGCGCTCAACCTGGTGATCATATTTTAGTGATGAGTAACGGTAGTTTTGGTGGCATCCATGACTTATTATCAAAAGCTTTGATAACTAAATTCCAATTAAATAAGTGAAATTATGAACATAAATAAATTTTTATTAGGTGCGACAATCTCGCTCATCAGTTTTCAAGTATTGAGTTGGGGGCAAACAGGGCACAGAGTTACGGGGGCTATCGCAGAACAATATTTATCCCCCAACGCCCAAAAGATGGTTTCATACTTATTGGCCAACGAAGATTTAGCCGAAGTTTCGACTTATGCTGATGAAATGCGTTCTGATCCAGATGAGTTTTGGCAAAAAACGTCTACAACTTGGCATTACGTTAATGTGCATCAAGGACACTCGTATGAACATGCAAAAGCACCATCAGAAGGAGATGCCGTCACAGCGTTAGCCAAATTCTCAAAACAATTAAAAAGTAAGACCTCTAGCCTAGAAGAAAAACAACTCGCCCTTAAGTTTATCGTACATATCATAGGTGATTTACATCAGCCATTTCATAGTGGTACCGACAAAGATAGAGGTGGAAACACCATAAAAGTGAACTTCTTTTGGGAAGATTCAAATATACACAGGGTATGGGATTCAGGCTTAATTGACAGACAAAAGTTATCTTATACTGAGTGGACAAGTCGCTTGAGCAAAAAAATATCTAAGCAACAAGCAAATAAGTGGATGGATGCTGATCCATTGGTTTGGATTGCTGAAAGTGCTCAAATAAGACAAGGTTTATACCCTAAGGATGAAAAGCTATCTTGGGATTATCAGTACCAACACCTTCCAACCTTAAAGAAGCGGTTACAAATGGGGGGCGTTCGTATCGCAGCCTATTTAAATCATTTATTTAGATAATTGTTTTAGTTGGGAACCATTATTTCTTCACATTCACCGATACTTGCCGGACCTATTGTTCGGCAAGCTAATAAAACTCAGGTTTGTATTTGGCTGATCACAAGTCAGGCTTATCGTTTTAGTCTTAGATTATTTGATGAACAAGCTAAATTATCTTGGTTTGATAGTGAACTTGCGCCAGAACAGGTTTCACAGATTCAAGTAGGAACTCATGCTTTTATTAATCTTATAGATGTTAAACCAGAAGGTTCTATTCCTTGTGGTTCTAGAGTGAGTTATGACCTAACTGCAATTGATGGTGAAGGTCAGTTATTACCGATTTCGGAAGTCTGTGAACAGCTACTTTATCCAAACCAAACATTTCCTAGTTTTGTCATGTCTAGCAAGATTAATCGGATGTTACACGGTTCTTGTCGTAAGCCGCATCATGATAGTGAAGATGGTTTACTTGTAGTTGATCAACAAATTTCCGAAGGAATTATAGGTGAAGCTCAATCCCCAGACTTGTTGATCATGTCAGGTGACCAAGTCTATGCGGATGATGTTGCAGGCCCCATGTTAGTGGCAATTGAACAAACTATTCAACAGCTTGGTTTATTCCACGAAAATCTTAATGGAGCTGAAATATCAAATAGCAGTGAACTGTTTCAGCATACACATGGTTATTATCAAAGGCCTGAGTTACTGCCAGATACAAAAGCCACAGAAAATACCTATACGCATTTTTTTGCAGCTAAAAAGAAACCGATTTTTACCTCAGTTAATGCAAATAACCATCTCATTTCTTTTGCTGAAGTGATCGCCATGTACATTTTGGTTTGGTCGCCAGAAATGTGGTCAAAGGTGGCTATTTCTGATCAGAGTATTCCAAACGAATATAAAGATTTATTTAAGCGAGAGCAGGACATAATCGAGGTTTTTTCAAAAGGTTTATTCCAAGTTAGGCGGGCTCTTGCTCACGTGCCTGTTTATATGATTTTTGACGATCATGACGTTACTGATGATTGGAATCTAACTCGGGGATGGGAAGAAGCCGTTTACCAAGACGAATTTGCTAAACGTATTGTTGGTAATGCTTTACTGGGATACTGGTTGTGCCAAGGTTGGGGAAATACTCCACAGAAATTATTACCATTATTCGATACATGTGCACAACACTTTACTGAAAAGGGTATAACTGAACATGATCAGCTTATAGACAAAGTTCTAGATTGGGAGCATTGGAGCTTTCATTTAGATACTAGTCCTAAAATTGTGGTTTTAGATACTAGAACACAAAGGTGGAGATCTGAGTCTAGTTTGACTAAACCTTCAGGTCTTATGGATTGGGAGGCCTTATGTGAATTACAACAAGAGTTGATTGGTCAAAAATCGGTTATTATGGTTTCAGCGGCGCCAGTCTTTGGTGTGAAACTCATTGAGACTATACAACGAATCTTTACCTTTTTTGGTAAAGCTCTGACAGTCGATGCAGAAAATTGGATGGCACATAAAGGCACTGCTAGTGTCATGTTGAACATATTTCGTAACCGTAAAACACCTCCTAATTTTGTTATTTTGTCTGGTGACGTGCATTATTCATTTGTTTACGACGTTAGCCTTAGGTTTAGGCAAAATAGCCCTCACATTACCCAAGTTACCAGCAGTGGTATTAAAAATGAGTTTCCAGATAAATTACTGCGTTGGTTCGATCGATTAAACCGTATTTTGTACAGTAAATACTCGCCCTTAAATTGGTTTACAAAACGCCGTAACATGCGGGTTCAACATAGAAGACCGCAAGGACAAAAAGTCCGAACTTTGCTTAATAGTTCAGGAATTGGTTTGCTGGAAATAGACGAAAATTGTGAGTCTGTGCAAGCCACTCAATTGTGTGCCTCAGGAAAACAAATACAATTTAGAAAAAATAACCCATAGTGTTGTTACTGTGACTCTTTGAATTAAGGACTAATTATGCAGCGTCGAACGTTTGTTAAGGCCATGTCTAGCATGGCGGCGGCAGGTTTTATGCCACAAGTATTTTCAGCCTCTGAACTAAATAAGCCAAACTTTGAGATAGCGCTTTCTCAATATTCATTTCATCGTTCTATTTTTGGTGATAGCCGAAAAAATTATCAAACCTTTATAAAATTAGTTCACAGCGATCCAGACGCAGTACTTCAAGGTCCTATGGACCCAAGAGAAATAGTGGTAGTTGCTAGACAACTGGGTGTTGGTCATGTTGATTTAGCAAATATACTTTGGTTTGGCCGTGGACAAGATAAAGCTTGGATCCAGCAATTTAAAAATATGGCAAAAGACAATAATGTGGGCTTTACCTGTTTAATGTGTGACGAATTAGGAAAATTGGGAAGCAGTAATAAAATACTTAGACAGCAAGCCATAGAAAAACATAAACCCTGGGTTGAAACTGCAGCTGAGCTAGGTTGCTTGCAATTAAGAGTAAATGCTTATGGCGATGGTACGTATTTGGCCCAGCTAGAGCAAAATGCTGAGAGTATGTTGCAGTTAGCTGAATTTACACAAAATATGGGCATTGAGCTGGTTATTGAAAATCATGGTCACCCTTCTAGTAACGCTGCTTGGTTAGCTATGTTGATTGAAAAAGTTGGCCACCCAAATTTGGGTGTTTATACTGACTTAGACAATTTCTTTATGGGTGGATGGAATCACTCTCCTCAACGCAGGTATGACAGAACACAGGGGTTAATTGATTTAGCACCGTATACTCGAGGTGTGAGTGCCAAAACTCATGGCTTTAAAGCTAATGGCCAGGAGCTAACCATAGATTATTTCGCCAGTTTAAAAATATTAACAGATGCTGGGTTTAACGGTTTTGTATGTGGCGAGTTTGAAGGTAAAGAGATGTCAGAAATGCAGGGTAGTCAAGCGACTTTAGATTTATTGCGCGCCACTCATAGACAAATTGTCGGGGCCTAATTAACCTGAATACTGGATAAGAAGTATTCAGGTTAATTAAAAAGCCGACTCGATTAAGTTAATGGAGTCGGCCGTACATTCATTTTATAGAGCTAGTCTTGTATTAACGATGAAAAGGTTTACTTAATTTATGTACCGCATCGATAAATACCTTGGCATTTTCGGGTGGTACGTCTAAGTGAATGCCATGGCCTAGATTAAATACATGGCCGTCACCTTTTCCGAAACCATCCAGTATTAACTGAACTTCTTGTTCGATACGTTCGGCTGGCGCATATAACATCGAAGGATCCATATTTCCTTGTAGGGCAACTTTGTCGCCAATTCTTGCTTTGGCATCAGCCATATCCACTGTCCAATCTAAACCTACTGCATCACATCCAGTATCGGCAATTGATTCTAGCCAAAGGCCGGCGTTTTTGGTGAATAAGGTAACAGGTACTTTGCGGCCATCATTTTCCCGTGTTAAACCATCAACAATCTTATGCATATACTGTAAGGAGAATTCTTTATAATCTCGACCAGATAATACGCCCCCCCAAGTGTCAAATACCATGACCGATTGTGCTCCAGCAGCAATCTGCGCGTTTAAATATAAGATCACTGAGTCCGCTAATTTATCGAGTAGTAAATGTAGTGCTTGTGGTTCACTAAATGCCATCTTTTTGATTTTAGTAAAAGCTTTACTAGAGCCGCCTTCAATCATGTATGTCGCTAACGTCCATGGACTACCTGAAAAACCAATTAAAGGTACTTGGCCATTAAGATTTTTACGAATGGTACGAACGGCGTTCATAACGTAGCCTAGTTCTACTTCAGGATCAGGATTAGGCAAGTTTTGGATATCTGCCATGCAGGTTAAAGGTCGCTCAAACTTAGGGCCTTCACCTGTTTCAAAATATAGACCTAGACCCATAGCATCTGGAATGGTCAATATGTCAGAAAATAAAATTGCGGCATCTAACTCATAACGACGAAGTGGCTGTAAAGTGACTTCACAAGCTAACTCAGCATTTTTACACAGAGACATGAAGTCACCTGCTTCTGCACGAGTGGCTTTATATTCAGGTAAATATCGACCTGCTTGGCGCATCATCCACACAGGAGTCATATCTACTGGTTGGCGCAACAAAGCTCTTAAATATCGATCGTTTTGCAGTTCTTGCATCGGTTACCTCTAATCATGAATAAAGCTAGCCTGAATACCAAATGTTTGAATTTAGCATGCGGCTTGAATGGGCAGTATTGTAGCGACTTTACGTCTTGAAACTAGAGGAAATTGAATTATATCTGACAAAAAGTCACAAAAACGAACACCCTCTGAACAAAATTTGAGCGGATAATTAGACAGGGGCGGTTATCTTTGCTATAAAATAGTGGCAAAAACGTACCGAACAACAAGAAGCTCGAACACGAGACCAGACGCTAAACTTAATTCAAACCCCGCTATTAAGCGGGGTTTTTTAATGGCTGTTAATAAAATTATTGGGTGTTAGCTAGGTCGATTCATGTTGAATTTCAATAATGGTTTTTTCGATTAGTTGGCCAGCGATAGACAATTTGGGGGGAATATTAGGTAACTGATTGATATCAAACCAGTCGGCTCGCAATATTTCTTTACCGTCGACTTTAATGTCGCCAGAATCATAGTCTGCTAAATATCCCATCATTAATGCGTGAGGAAATGGCCAAGGTTGGCTAGAGATATAACGTAAATTTTTGATTTTTACTCCCACTTCTTCCATCACTTCTCTGTGTACTGCTTGTTCGAGAGTTTCTCCGCTTTCTACAAAACCTGCGAGAATTGAATGCATATCTCTGGCTTGTTGTGATTTCCCTTGTGCTAGTAAAATAGAGCCTTGGTGGCGAATAGCAACAATAATACAAGGAGATATTCTAGGGTAACATCTGTGTTGGCATCGAGAACATTGAACCGCCATTTCCCAATCAATTTGTTGCATGCTACAGCCGCATTGCCCGCAAAAACGATGTGTGCGCATGAACAAAGCGACTTGCCAAGCTCTGGCCGCTATACCAAAAAACTGATCGGAACATTCGTTTAATAATGCGCGTAAATTAGTTTGTATTAAATCTTGAGGGTCTATGTTCTCTTTACCCATATCAATCAAGAAACAAGATAAGCCCTGGTACTCACCAATTTTTACGATTTGTTCTTTATAGGCATGGGCAAATTTTAACTCCTGCCATTGGCAGTTAAGTAAAAGCTCCGGTGAATTGGGCGATAATAATTGATCTTCATTAAGTATCAGCCAAATTGCTCGGGTATCATGGGTAACTGTAATGTTTTGTTCGATCATAAGAATTACTAATATTCACAATATTAATGATAAGATTAACACAGCAAAAGGTGTATTCTGCTGATAGAATGTAAAACGGGCTGAGTTTATAACAATAATAAACGGCCAAATCTAAATAAATATTTTTTTTACTTGTCTATTTCAAGGATAAAATGTGGCGAATACCATGGCGAAATCTGCAGACTCGCAAATTTATAAAGCTCGAAAATTTTGTGAAGATAAGGGAGCCAGATTTACGCTTTTGCGTGAAAAAGTGTATGGGCTCCTTTTAAATCAAGAAGGGGCAGTAGGGGCTTATGAATTACTCGATTCTCTTAAATTAACAGAATCAAATGCTAAACCCGCTACCATATACCGTACCTTAGACTTTTTATTAGAATTTGGCTTAATACATAAGATTGAATCTACCAATGCTTTTGTGGCGTGCCATCACTTTGATTGTCATCACCCTGTACAGTTTTTAATATGCGACATTTGTGGTGAGGTCAAAGAAATACAGTCAATCGGCTTAAAAGATACCTTAAATAAACAAGCCGAATCTGTTGGATTTAAAGTACTAAAACAAACCATAGAAGCCCATGGAACATGCGCCGCGTGTTTGTAAATATAAGATGTAAAAACTTAAGGAAGACCTAAAATATATGAATGCTGAATTTATAAATCCATTTGTTGCTGCATTACTTAATGTTCTTAAAACGATGGCACAAACTGAATTAAAACCAGGTAAACCGCAAAAAAAGGAAGATGATAAAGCAGGAGGAGATGTTTCTGGTTTAATCGGAATGGTTGGTGAGAACATTCAAGGATCTTTATCTATTTCATTTGAAAAAGGACTAGTCCTAGAAATCATGCATAAAATGTTAGGTGAAAGACCTGACGGTATTAACTCAGAAGTTAATGATATGGTCGGTGAAATTACCAATATGATTTGTGGTGGCGCAAAAAACGAGTTGGATGAAAAAGGGTTTGATTTCGGAATGGCTACACCTATGGTTGTTTCAGGTGAGAACCACACCATTGACCATCAAGTCGATGGAAAAAAAATGATAATGCCTTTCTCTCATGAGTCAGGTAATGTTTACCTAGAAATGTGTTTTAACAAATAAGTTTATTATGTGGTCTCAACAACGTTTAACCTTAACGCCTAAATCAAGGGGTTATCATTTAATTACGGAAGAAGTCGTCAACCAGCTGAACGACTTGCCGGCTATTTCGAAGGGGTTGTTGCATTTATTTATTCAACATACCAGTGCTAGCCTGACAATTAATGAAAACGCGGACCCTACTGTGCGCCTCGATATGGAAACACATATTAATAAAATGGTGCCAGATAATATGGCGTATTATTTACATAATTATGAAGGTGCGGATGACATGCCTGCACATATAAAGGCTAGCTTAATTGGCAGTGATATTACGATTCCAATCACAGATGGAGCGCTAGCGTTAGGAATGTGGCAAGGTATTATTTTGGGTGAGCATAGAAATCGAGCTGGAAGTCGATTAGTTATTGCCACATTATCTGGGCAATAACAATAAAAGAAAGTTTTGATTTTTAGAAATAATGATAGAATTGCTAAAAATACCAATGAAAAGTTACAATTTTAAGGAAAATCACACATGAAAAAATTACTAGTTGCTAGTGCGGTTGCATTAGCTTTTACTTCCGCAGCCAATGCTGACTCTAATAAAGATGTTGAAAAATGGGTTGGTGGATTTTATGAATATTATTCTACAGATCATGCAGAAACAGGTGCGCCAAATTATCTAGATAATGGCGAGAGCTTCGGTGTTGAACTAGGGTATAAAATGCCATCGAACTGGGGTGTGAGATTCGAAGTTGCTCACCTAAGTATTGAAACAAATGAACCCAATCTTGGTAAAGTATCAACTAACCGTTTTGGTGTTGATGCAATGTACTTTTTACCTGAAGATTTAATGTATGTATTTGGTGGTCTTCGTCATTCTAATTTATTCGACAGTACTCAACATGTTGATCTAGGTATTGGTAAGCATTGGGATGTAAATAACAATGTTAAAGTGATTACTGAAGTTGTTGGATACCAAGACCTTAGCAGTGGCAATACTGACATGGGTTATAAATTTGGATTAGCTTATACATTTGGTGATGGTGGAGCAACACCCGTTTCGGCCAGAGACAGCGACCGTGACGGCGTAAATGATAATAAAGATCAATGTGCGAATACTCCTTACGGAACAAAAGTAGACGCTACTGGTTGTGCAGTGAAAGCCGCTACCGCAGCAGTTGGCGATTCAGATAATGATGGTGTTTTAGATAATAAAGATAGATGTGCCAATACTCCAAGCACTGACATTGTTGATGCCAAAGGTTGTAGTGTTTTCATCGAAGAACAAGTATCTGTTAACATTGAAGTATTGTTTGCTAACAATAGTTCTATTGTGACTAATCCTAGCGATTCTCAATTCCAAGAGTTTGCTGATTTTATGCAACGTTTCCCATCAACAGATGCGGTTGTCGAAGGTCATGCATCTGCTCCAGGTGCAGCAGATTACAACATGATGATATCTGCAAAACGTGCTAAGTCTGTTCGTACATTATTAGTAGAGCGCTACGGCGTTGATGCAAGCAGATTAACTGCAAAAGGTTTTGGTGAAACTCAGTTATTAGATTCTTCTAATACCTCGGCTGCACACAAGAAAAACCGCCGTATAGTAGCAACTGTTTCTGCTAGCGAAAAAGTTAAAGTTACAAAATAAAGCGAAATATTTAGCTTAAATTAAAAACCCGATAATATTTTTATTATCGGGTTTTTTTATGTTTCGTATTTAGTGATTTCGGTCAATATCAAGCTACAGTTAAAGCAAATAATGTTACCTTCACTGCACATGTTTACCCTAACACCCAACATGGTTTTCATAATGACTCTACTAGTCGATATAACCCCAAAGCGGCTTAATTAGCGTGGGATCGAACGATTAGTTTTTTTAAGCTACACCTTAAAGCAGGTTAATCAGAAAATAGTCGTTATTGATTAGTTAGTGAAGAGCTTCAAACCAATGACCAAATTCTATCTCAACATTTTCGTATTTCTCAGTTAACAATATAAAAATATCACCTCGAGGTATTACGGAATGTCGATTGGCAGCTTCAGTTTTCATGATATGCATTACAGCTTGATGACCTTGTTGGTTACTCATCAAAAAGTGAAACCAAGCCTGACTGTTCGCGTATAACCTGCCGGTTTTTGAAGAATGCCAGTCAATATCTGAATATACGAGAGAACTAAAATCAGTGGGTTGTTCGTTTCCTGCATGATTTTTAAGCCAAGTTTTTAAAGTATATTTGTCCACCATACCTGAGCTGGGATCTACATCTTCAAAATACTCTGCTAAGCCCTCATTTATAAACCTATGAGTGCGCCCAAAATAGGCATAGTTGATGGCATGCACAGCTTCATGCACTGCGACGTTTATAGCTTGACTATAATCTTTAAACTCAATGATTGCTTGGTTTGTGCGAGAACTATAAATACCGATGTTGCCAACGGGTGACAACCCATTGTTAAAGAGTTGATTTTCATACTCTACTCTTCCTAATACAAAGTTCAGGTTGAGTTCTACTGTTGGCGTATTTTTAGTGCGTAACATTTTTTTATACGTAGTAAATACCCAATCTAATTTCCGTATTAATGTGGTGGAAAATTGAGGCTCTACAGAGAGATTCACAAAGTTTAGATTTAGTTGGTAAGGTTTTAAGGGCTGACTAGGTAAACTATTACTATCGTGGATTGTAGTTTTGTTTTTTATTACCTGGCGGCCGGGGGTGTTTTTTTTGATTAATGTTGTTTGTGATACTTGGTGTTTGGGGATAGTCGCTTGCAGCCCAAGTATATTTTCTAATTGGCTTTTAAACCAATTAGAAATCGGCGCTATCTGGGTAAATAACAGGCTGAATATAATCACAAAAATTAAAAAACGCACGTAGTTTCACCAATGTTTAATTAATTGTATTAGGCCTGTTGAACGACACTAATTGCCCTATTTAGTAACTTATAAACAGGGTAATTGATATTTGTACTAATTTTGACCTGTTGGTAGGTTATAAGTACCCGCATGAATACTTTCTACATCAATACCATCAAAAGAATATTCCGTATGACAATACTGGCAGTTCATTTTAATGCTGCCTTCTTTGGTGACAATATCTAATAGTTCTTCTTTGGCTATACCTACAAGCGCCCCTGCGCTGCGCTCTTTACTGCAAGTGCATTTAAATACTACTTTTGTAGCAGGGAATACCTCAACATTTTCTTGATGATATAAACGATGCAGGATGTCCTCTGCTGGAAGGCTAAATAATTCGTCATTTTTGATGGTATTGGTTAACTGACTCAAATGTTCAAAATCAGTTTCTTCTGTTTGCGTTGCTGCACTGCTGGTGGGTAGTACCTGTAAAAACATGCCGCAAGCTAGTGAGGTTCCTTTGCTTAGTACAGTACGTAAAATGACTTTAGTCGCAAGTTGCTCCGATTGCTCAAAATAACTCTCTATACACTCTGCTAAACTAGGCTTATCTAAAGCGACCATGCCTTGATATCGCTCTCCTTTAACCGGAGTAATAGTAATAATCATGACACCCTTTCGAATTAAGCCTTCAAAATTATCAGGTAATACGTCTAAGTCTTTGTTCCAACGAGCTACACCTCTTAGTTCTTGTTTATGGGTGCCATTAATCACAGCGTAAGTTAATGCCCCTTCACCCTGAATTTGGATGGCAATTTCGCCTTCAAACTTTAGTGTTGCCGTGAGTAAGCTGGCAGCCGCCATTAATTCGCCCAATAGATGTTGAATAACGGGCGGGTAATGATACGAGTCCAAAATAGACTGGTAACTTTTATTTAAGCGTACTAGTTCACCACGTACGTTACCTTGATTGAATAAATAGCGATGAAGTTGGTCAAATGCCATGTTGTTTACCTTGTTGTGTAATCTTTTGTTTACTTAGAGTGTTTCATTGTTGTTTAAATTGGATTATTTTCCGACGCTGTTTTTTGTCGGGTTTGTGATCGGGTTTTGGGCTATGAAAAGCACTCAGTTTACGTGCTTGAGCATTGTTTTTACGTAATTTTTCACTCTCAGCTGTTTCTTGATACATGAGCACAGCTAATGGTGCGCCTTGCCTTTGCTCTACAATTTGTAACACTTTTATATCTTTAAAATCGAAACCTTGTGGAACTTTAATGCTTGCGCCCAACTCTACTATCTTGCCGGGCTTGCTACGTTGTCCATTGTATTGTACCTTGCCCGATTGAACTGCATCCCTAGCAATGGCGCGAGTTTTGAAAAAACGGGCTGCCCATAACCATTTATCTAAGCGTACTTTAACTTGGTTTTCTTTATTTTGGGATGCTAATTTTGGCATAAATAAGTAATCTTCATTGTTATTTTTTTGTAACCTTGATGGATTAGTGTTGTAGCCCCACTTACTACTGGTTATCATTAGTAAGTTCCACTTTTTAAATATCCCACCGAGAGATAATGACAGTCGCAAATTATAACGTTAATCAATTATGGCTCCAACTAGTTAAAAACCAGCATAAATTAAATTTGTTGGTAGTTGCACTATTGTTGATATTTTTACTTGCTTATGCGGCTGAATTGACTTGGCGACTATTTCCTCAGCCAGAAAGCAACAATCAATCGCAAACTCTAGCAACGCAATCCAAATTGTCGGTGAATAATTCGAGTCGTTTAAATTTAGCAGAGATTAAAAAACTAAATTTGTTTGGTGATTTAACCGCCAGACCTGTCATTGCAGAGGTTGTACAAGATGCTCCTGTAACACGTTTGAATTTAACCTTAACAGGTGTGGTAGCAAGTAGTTTACAAAACCAAGGGGCGGCAATTATCGAAAACCGCGGCCAACAACAAACCTATGGAATTGGTGAGAAAATTGAGGGTACTAACGCATCTTTACAAGAAGTGCATGCAGACAGAGTTATTATTAAAAATGGGGCTAAGCATGAAACCTTGATGTTAGATGGTGTGGACTACACTAAAGCAAGTGAGCGTCAAATTGCTAAACCCGCTAAGGTATCTAGTCGCGAAGAGAGGGCTGGCGAACAAAGGCGAACATTGTCTAGAGAGGCGATTCAAGCAACAAGAACACTGCAATCCCAACCCGCTAATTTTACTGATTTTATTGCAGTCTCACCTTATCGTACAAATGGAACCTTGGTGGGTTACAGAGTCCGACCAGGTAAAAATCCTACATTATTTAAATCCGCTGGCCTTGTGGCTGGTGACGTAGTTACCGAAATAAATGGCTTAGATTTGTCTGATATGCAGCAATCGTTAGAAGCCATGAACATGTTAAAAGAGCTGCAATCTTTACAAATGACAATATTACGTAACGATGACCTTTTAACCATTTATCTAGATCTACCCGAAGGGGAAGAGGAATTTTAAGCATGACCAGTAGTAGTGGCAAACGCCCAAATTTTATTAAAGGATTATTGATTGCACTTGGTAGTGCTTTTTTTGCTGTATCTAGCCTAGTGGCAGCAGCGGATTATTCTCCAAATTTTAAGAATACCGAAATTAGTGAATTCATTAATATTGTTGGTAAAAACCTGAAAAAAACTATTATTGTTGATCCAAATGTACGGGGCAAAATAACCGTACGTAGTTATGACCTATTAAACGAAGATCAATATTATCAATTTTTCCAAAACGTGCTTCAGGTTTATGGTTATTCAGTTATTGAAATGCCAAGTGGTGTGTTAAAAGTTATTCGTTCAAAAGACGCAAAGGCTTCGAATATTCCAGTGGTAGAAGGCAACCCTTTTAACGGCGATGAAATGATCACCCGGGTTATGCCTGTTTACAATGTACCTGTGCGTGAACTTGCTCCTTTGTTACGTCAGCTCAACGACACAACAGGTGGTGGAAATGTTGTGAGTCACGACGCATCAAACGTGATGATGTTAACTGGCCGTGCTGCAGTGGTGAATCGTTTAGTTGAAATTATCGAACGCGTGGACAAAGCGGGTGATGAAGAAGTCGAAATTGTAAAATTAAAATATGCGTCAGCGTCTGAGATGGTGCGCATTATTGAGAGCATTAATAAATCTCAAGGTAAGGCTCCTGCTGCTAATAGTAAATCAGCACCAAGGGTTGTGGCAGATGATAGAACTAACAGCATTATTGTTAGTGGAGATGTAAAAGCTCGCCAACGTATAGTCAATTTGATTGAGCGTATGGATCAAGAATTAGAAACCAGTGGCAACACGCGTGTTATATTCTTGAATTACGCTAAATCAGAAGAATTGGTGAAAGTACTACAAGGTGTTAGCGCCAGTATCCAAGCTGAGACCAAAAGTTCTTCTAAAACAAACTCTCGTTCATCTAGCAGTAGTAACCGTTCTGTCAGTATTGATTCACACGAAGCTTCAAATGCCTTAGTTATTACTGCAGAGCCAGACATGATGCGTTCCTTGGAAGACGTGATTAGACAATTAGATATTCGTCGTGCTCAGGTACAAGTAGAGGCCATTATTGTTGAAGTGTTTGAAGGTGATGGAACAAGTCTTGGTGTGCAATTTGGCAGTGAAAAAGGTGGCGGTACACAATTTACTAATGGTGTAGCCGGCATAGGTTCATTAGCCGTTGCAGCAGATTTAGCTCAAGACAAAACCTTGGTTGATACTGTGACCACCACTTCAAATGGTGACGTGGTTGTTGTCCCTACTTCTAAAACTCAGTTAGGAAACTTTGAACCTTTAGCCAGCTTATTGGGTGGTGTAAATGGCATGATAGCTGGTTTCGTAAAAGATGGTTGGGGGGCGGTAGTACAAGCAGTCAGTACAGATACTAACTCTAACATTCTTGCAACGCCTCATTTAACCACTATGGATAATGAAGAAGCTTTCTTCATCGTAGGTCAAGAAGTACCGATTATTACTGGTTCTACGGCAAGCTCTAGTAATTCAAACCCCTTCCAGCAAGTAGACCGAAAAGAAGTGGGAATTAAACTTAAAGTGACACCTCAAATTAATGAAGGTGACGCGGTTCAATTGTTGATCGAGCAAGAAGTGTCCAGCGTAAATGGAGCAACTTCTGTGGATATTGCCATTAGTAAGCGTGAAATTAAAACTTCAGTCATAGTGGATGACGGTGGCACTATTGTGTTGGGTGGCCTGATTGATGAAGATGTTCAAGAAAGCGTATCTAAGGTGCCGTTATTGGGAGATATTCCAATTTTAGGAAACTTATTTAAATCAACTACCACTAATAAACGCAAACGCAATTTAATGGTATTTATTCGTCCTACTATTGTGCGTGACGGTGTGACTATGAATGAAATCAGCCACAGAAAATATCAATATATTCGAGCAGAGCAATTAAAACGACAGTCACAGGGTATTCCTTTGATGCCGTTTACTGAAGGTCCATCATTACCTGAATGGGATGATAAATTGAGTTTACCTCCTAGTTTTGAAGACTACATTCAAAACAAAGAGAAGGAACAAGACTAGTCATGTCTTCCGAACAAATAAATATTGCTGAAGCTGAAGAACAGGCTTTGGTAGAAACAGGTACAGATTTAGACGCACCTATTGAGGATCCTGAACATAAACAGTTAGCCTTTAGTTTTGCTAAACGTCATCAGGTTCTATTGGATACAGGCGAAACACCAGCGATTTTGTACCATACACAAGATACTGAATTTCAGGTTTTTGCAGAAGTACGACGATTTTTAGGCGAGGAATTTAGCTTACAAGAAATCGAATTGGAAAAATTTGAGTCACTGCTTACTAATGCCTTTCAACGAGATTCGTCAGCAGCCAAACAATTAATGGAAGATATAGGTAACGAAAGTGACCTGTTTAGTCTTGCAGAAGAACTCCCAGACACCGAAGATTTATTAGAAAGTGAAGATGATGCGCCTATCATTAAACTGATTAACGCTATGTTGGGCGAAGCGATTAAAGAAGGGGCTTCTGATATTCACATAGAAACCTTTGAAACCAAATTGCTCGTGCGTTTTAGGGTTGATGGTGTACTTCGTGAAATATTGCAACCTAATCGCAAAATGGCCTCTATGTTGGTGTCGCGTATTAAAGTTATGTCAAAAATGGACATTGCAGAAAAACGTGTACCACAAGACGGGCGTATTACCTTACGTATTGCTGGTAGAGCAGTCGATGTGAGGGTATCGACTATGCCTTCTAGTCATGGTGAGCGAGTAGTATTACGTTTATTAGATAAAAACAATGTACGTTTAAATCTTCAAGATTTAGGTATGACAAAAATTAACCGTGATTATTTTTCGAGTTTAGTGCGTAAACCTCATGGAATTATATTAGTCACAGGTCCTACTGGTTCTGGTAAATCTACCACCTTGTATGCCGGTTTAAGTGAGATTAACTCTAAAGATAGAAATATTCTAACGGTTGAAGATCCCATAGAATTTGATCTACAGGGTATCGGCCAAACTCAAGTAAACGCAAAGGTTGATATGACTTTTGCTCGTGGTTTACGGGCGATATTACGTCAAGACCCCGATGTGGTGATGGTAGGTGAAATACGTGATTTAGAAACCGCACAAATTAGTGTGCAAGCGAGTTTAACCGGTCACTTGGTTATGTCTACTTTACACACCAATACCGCAGCTGGCGCCATTACTCGATTGGAAGACATGGGCATTGAACCCTTCTTGTTATCTTCTAGTTTATTGGCTGTGTTGTCTCAACGTTTAGTTAGAACTCTTTGTCCTGACTGTAAAACATCACATCAACCCAGCGAGCAAGAATGCAAAGTGTTAGGTGTTGATATTAAAGACGCTGCAAATAACCTCATACATTCCCCAAAAGGTTGTGCTGCCTGTAATCAAACGGGTTACAGAGGCCGAACTGGCATTCATGAATTGTTGGTGGTAGATGAAGGTATACGTGAGCTCATTCACAATGGACATGGTGAACAAGCCATTGAAAAACATATCCGTCAAACCACTCCTAGTATTCGTGATGATGGTTGTAAAAAGGTTTTGTTAGGCTTTACTTCACTTGAAGAAGTGTTGCGTGTCACTAGGGAAGACTAATGGCTGCCTATGCTTACCAAGCCATGGAAAAAAGTGGCAAAACTAAAAATGGTGTATTAGAAGGCGATAATCCACGACAAATACGTCAACAATTGCGTGAGTTAGGGTTAATTCCCATGCAAGTTGACCAAGTGGCCGAAAAGGAACGTAAGTCTCAACAAGGATTTACTTTATTTAAGCCAAAAATTTCAGCTTCTGACTTATCTTTATTAACTCGCCAATTAGCTACATTAGTAGAGTCGGCGCTGCCCATTGAAGAGGCTTTATTGGCCGTGGCCGAGCAGTGCGAAAAACCACGTCAAAAAAACATGATGATGGCGGTACGTAGTAAAGTAGTAGAAGGCCATGCACTGGCTGAGGCTTTGGCGGAATTCCCCCATGTATTTGATAACTTGTTTTGTGCCATGGTTGCCGCAGGTGAAAAATCAGGTCATTTAGATACAGTATTAAATCGACTTGCTGATTATACGGAAAACCGTCAAAAGACTCGCAGTCAAATCACGCAAGCTTTGGTTTATCCTATGATCATGATGTTTTTTGCTAGCGCCATCGTGATTCTATTATTGACTGTGGTGGTGCCAAAAATAGTCGGCCAATTTGAGCATATGGGCCAAGATTTACCGGCTATTACCCAAGTCATGATCAGTACCAGCGATTTTTTACGAGATTACGGTTTAATTTTAGCGGGGATCATAGTGTTGTTAATCATCGGCATTAAAAGGTTGTTAACTAAACCTGCCATGAAAAAACGCTATCATAAATTCATTCTCACTTTGCCGCTTATTGGCAAAGTGTCTAAAGGTTTAAATACTGCTCGTTTTGCTCGTACTTTGAGTATTTTGACCTCCAGTGCAGTACCACTTTTAGAGAGCATGCGCATTGCGGGTAATGTATTAGAAAATTTGCATATTAAAGCAGCGATTAAAGAAGCCGCAGGTTTTGTTAAAGAAGGCTCAAGTTTACGAGCTTCACTGGACCAAACCAAAATGTTTCCGCCTATGATGATGCACATGATTGCATCTGGTGAGCGCAGTGGCGAATTACAACAAATGCTCGGACGAGCAGCAGATAATC
The DNA here is from genome assembly GCF_051252315.1 of Paraglaciecola sp. GTDB lineage: Bacteria > Pseudomonadota > Gammaproteobacteria > Enterobacterales > Alteromonadaceae > Paraglaciecola. The sequence continues at coordinate 51,517 of NZ_JBPOFP010000014.1, forward strand.
AAGACAGACAGTTTGAATCTTTAGTCGGTGTGTCACTCAAAATATTCGAACCAATCTTAATCGTAATTATGGCAACAGTAGTATTACTTATCGTACTGGCCATTTTACAACCAATTATGGCTTTAAACTCTATGGTAGGCATTTAATGAAAAAACCAACAGTACAATCAATCCAAACAAAAACTCACGGGTTTACTCTAATTGAAGTCATGGTCGTTTTACTGATCATTGGCATAATGGCAGGTATCATTGCGCCACAAATTTTAGGTAGTCAAGAAGAAGCCCAACTTAAAAAAGCAGCGGTAGATATTCAACAATTAGAAACTGCGTTGGAGAGATACAAGTTAAGTAACAATGTATTCCCCACTACAGAACAAACACTAGAAGCTCTAGTAGAACAACCTACAATTGATCCCATTCCACGTAATTATCCAGAAGGAGGTTATATTCGTCGCTTACCACAAGATCCTTGGGGCAACGATTACCAGATAATTAGCCCAGGTGAATTGGGTGCGATTGATATATTTTCAAATGGTCCAGATATGGATGCTGGAACAGAAGATGATATTGGTAACTGGAACTTAAACGACTACTTAAACTAGTTAATCATCGAAATTATTGTGTTGCCTTCCTCTTCTCAACTACCCAAATCACACGGATTTACGTTAATCGAGATTATGGTGGTTCTGTTTATTATGGGCATTGCAGCCAGTACTGTAGTGCTTAGTTTTGCAGGGCAAGACAATGTTGAGTTACTTAAAAAACAAACTCAAAGGTTAGAAGTGGTATTTAATATGGCCAGTGATTATGCCGTATTAAATCAAAGGCAATTGGGTTTGCGTATTGAGGAAAAAACCAATAGTTATTTTTTTATGCTGCTGGACGAAAATCAAGAATGGGTTAAGTTAAGTATTGATAAAACATTTGACGAACATCAACTTCCAGAGCTGTACTCGTTGGAATTATCATTAACCGACTTACCCTGGGACACTGAAGACAATTTATTCAGCACAGAAGTATTTGATGAAGAGTTATCACTTGATGACGACGAAACTCAAATTGGTGACGAAGAAGAAAAGAAACTCCCCCCGCCTCAAGTGTTTATATTTTCAAGCGGTGAAATCACGCCATTCTCAGTTACGCTGACTTATGAGCCTGAATTTTCTAGTGATCAACCTGTGTATTATCGAGTAAATGGTCAAGATAGTATTCCGTTGTTGAGAGATGGCCCCCTTGATTCGCTCTAATTCAAGGTCCTTTTCTAGTTTGCGCAGGAATTTAGGTCTGACCCTAATTGAGGTGATGGTGGCATTGGTCATTTTTGCTCTAGTTGCTTCTGCCATTGTTAAAGCAGCGGGTGATAACTTAGCAGGCGTTGGCCAAATTGAAAATATAACCTTTGCTACTTGGGTGGCAAATAACCGTATTACGCACTTACATTTGGATACGACTTGGCCAGTTAAAAACAATGAATCTGGTTCAGAAGATATGGCCGGTAGAACGTGGTATTGGCAACAAAAAGTTGAAAAAACCAATGATAAAGACTTGGTCTTAGTTGAAGTGACTGTGGGGAAAGACAAAGCCTTGATTAATTCAGTCACCACTATCACAGCATTTATAGCTAAGAAATAAGCTATGAATTATTCTAGAACAACTCATGCGTCAGGTTTCACCCTAATTGAAATATTAGTCGCTATGGCTATTTTCAGCTTGATAGGGTTGGCCAGTGCAGGTGTAGTAAATCAGGTCATTGAAAGCGATAACCTTTCTAAACAGCGTATTAGTCAATTAGAAGTCCTTCAAAGAGCTATGCTTACCATTGAGCGAGATATTATGCAGGCAATGCCCCGTGCAACTCGAATTGAAGGTGAGCTTAATAAAACCTTGATGACCGCGGGAGAGAATGTTTTAGAAAGTGAAACCCAAGGTTTAGGTTTTGTCCGAGCCGGTTGGCATAATCCTCAACTCATGTTGCCTCGTAGCACCTTACAAGCGGTAGGTTACCGTTTACAAGAAAACCAATTACAACGCTTATATGGCAATTATGTGGACAACGTGATTGGTTACGAACCTAAAGTTAAAGTTTTATTGTCAGGCATTGAAGATTTTCAGGTTAGGTTTTTGACTAAGCTACAAAACTTAGATGATCCCGACACTTGGGATGAAGAATTCGCTAGCGAAACCCTGCCTATCGCCATATCGATCACTATTGTCAGTACAACTTTTGGTGAAATTCACCGAGACTTTATGTTGGCGAATGGTTCATGATGTCTCGTTACCAGTCACAAAGAGGTGTGGCGTTAATTATCGTTTTGTTAATTGTGGCAATAGTCAGCGTATTAGCAACCGAAATGGGCACACGTTTACAGTTACAAGTTAAACGCGCTTCAAACATTAAAGAAAACAATCAAGCTTATTGGTATGCAATGGGAGCAGAACAATTTGCGCAAAAGTCACTCAAAGAGTTGTTTGATAAACAAAAAGTGATTCATCTAAATCAACCTTGGAATCAAGAATTTACATTTCCAATTGAAGGTGGCGGCATTCAAGCGCAATTAATTGATTTACAGTCGTGCTTTAATTTGAATGCGTTAGGTGTATCGAGTACTTTAGGAAGTTCTTCAAGTGGATCTACAACATCTTCTACTTCTTCCTCATCTAACTCTTCGGGAACGGTGAATTCGAACTCTAACGGGGCAACTACTAACACAACTAAAAATGAGTTAACTGAGAGAGTGAAGGTGTTTCAAGAGCTTGTCTCTGGTATTGATGCTGAAATACCCTCGTACAATATAGAAATAATGCGTGATTCATTAGTCGACTGGTTAGATAAAGATAGTCGAGTAACAGGTTTAGGTGCTGAAGACAGCGAATACGAAAGCCGTCAATTTCCCTATATGGCCGCCAATAGTTTAATGGTAAACGAATCCGAACTACGTTTAATAAACGGTGTACAAGCCAAATGGATAGGCCCTGTAATGGATTTGGTTTGTGTCATTCCAAATGACGATAGCTTAAAAATTAACGTAAATACCGTATCTGAAGAAAATGTGAGTATAATTGCGGCTATGACTGGAATGGATTTGAATCAAGCCCAATCTGCAATTTCAGCTAGAGGTGAAAAAGGCTTTCAAGACGTGTCTGAATTTTTGGACACACCAGAGGTGAAAGCGGTGACATTAAATGCGAATCAAAAGAAATGGTTTGATGTTAAAACGTCATATTTTGTTTTACATACAAGAACTAAGTACAACAATGCAACTTTTGCCATGCAAACCATATTTAAGATAGATAGCAGCAATAAAGTCGGCATATTAAGTCGGGAGTTTAGCGGCTTTTGAAAAATATTCATTTTATAATCCACAATCATTTTCAAGGCAATGAGACGTTATGGAACAGTTAGTAGTGCGCCTTGGCGCCAATCCAGAAGAAGCCATTCATTGGATAGTGTGGTCAGAACAACAAGATGAAATTATTGCATCTGGTGAACTTGCCAATGCCGATGACTTACACACTTTATCAGACCGAGCTGGTGGCAGACCGATAACCACACTCGTACCTACCAGTGACGTATTGCTTAAATGGGTAGAGTTACCAGCAAAGGCCGGAAGAAAAGCACTAGCCGCAATCCCCTTTATGCTAGAGGAAGAAATTAGCGGTGATATTAGCCAACAGTTTTTTGCCTTGGGGCATAAAGAGGGTCATCAGCAAGCAGTTGCAATTGTCAATAAAGACAAATTACAAACTTGGTTAGACATAGTTGAAGAAGCTGGATTAGCTTGTAACTTAATGCTGCCAGACGTACTTGCTTTACCTATCACTAAAGATGCTTGGAATGTTTTGGAGTTAGGCCAACAATTACTTGTACGTCAAGATAACTGGGCTGGATTACAAGGTGAAACTTCATGGTTAACTCAAGCCATTAAACATCAAGCTCGCCAGGTTGTAAAAAATGAAGATCAAAATTTAGTGCTAGATAATCACTCAGCAATAGATTTGACTCAAATACAGGGCGTATCTGTTAATAGTATGCCTTTAGAATTACCAATGAAATTATTGGCCGAAGGCGCCAGCTCTGCAAAATTTAATTTATTGCAGGGCGAATTTAAAGTCAAAACTCAATCGAATGGTAACTGGAAAAAATGGCGGTTGGCAGCTGTACTGGCCGTAATTGCCTTGTTCACCAGCATAGTAGACAAAACCCTAGAGTTAAATCGAATAGATACCGAGTTAGCGAGCCTAAAATCAGAAATAGATAAAGAATATAAACGAGCATTTCCTCAAGCAGGGGCTTATAGAAACCTTAAAACGACAATGCAACGTAAAATGAAAGCGTTGGAACAGGGGGGTAGCGGCAGTTCTATTTTACTGATGTTAAGTCAGTTAAAACCTGCTTTTGAGTCCTCAAAAGTGAAACCACAAACCTTACGTTTTGACAGTAAACGTTCTGAATTACGTTTGCAGGCTGTGGCCAGTAACTTTGAAGCACTAGATACATTTAAAAAACAAGCAGAAGCCCAAGGATTTGTGGTTGAACAAGGTGCAATTAATCAAAAAGATAATCAGGTAATCGGCTCATTGTCGATTAGGAGTTAGTATGGAAAAACTCAAAAGCACTTTTCAACAACTTAATCCGCGTGAGCGATTACTGGTTTCTATTTCTGCTGTTATTACAGTAATTGCTTTGTTTTATTGGTTAGTATGGTCACCGTTAAACACCTCAATTGAACGGGGAAAAAACAGCCTTAGTAGTCAACAATCACTATTGGCTTGGGTAAAAAAGAACAGTAATCGTGCGATTCAATTACAAAGTACTGGTGGGAAAAAATCTCAGTTTTCTGGCTCCTTGCCTCAAGCAGTAAACCAATCTGCTAGTCGATTAAAGATTAAGATTTCTCGTATGCAACCACAAGGCAGTGAGTTACAAGTTTGGGTAGATCAAGCCCCATTTAATGATGTGCTTAGCTGGTTACAATCTTTAGAGAAAACAGGAATAAACATTTTAGATATTGATATTGCTGAAGCCGGAGAGCCGGGGCAGGTCAAGATCAGGCGCTTAAAATTAGGAAAGTCATGAAGTCATTTTTAAAGTGGGGCGCAGCATGCCTACTTGTTTATTGTATATTTTTGGTTGTTAAACTACCGGCCAATCTGGTCTTAGCTAAATTGCCAATGCCAGCCCAAATAAAAGTCTCGGGCGTATCAGGCACCATTTGGAATGGCCAAGCTCAAATGCTCAGCTATCAAGGTTTTCCCATCGAAAATGTTAATTGGTCTTTATCTGTTTTACCCTTATTAATGGGGAGCGTTAGTGTCGAAATTAAAGGTGGGAATTTACGCCAAGCAGATCAAATATCTATTCAGGGTGAATTAAGCGTATCATCATCGCAGGCAAGCGCTAACGATTTAACTGCTTATGTTCCTGCAGATATCGTTTTGATGAATCTGCCTTTACCTATTCCAGTTCAGGGTGAAGGTCGTTTTAAGATAGAACTACAAGAATTGGATTTTGATTTAATCCAAGGTTGCCAAGTTGTCCAAGGTAAAGGCCAATGGATAAATGCCAAGGTTGCTGGAGTGGGTAAAACTATTGATTTAGGAAATTTCGACGCTTCATTAGCTTGTGAGAAAAATGAAGTATTAGTGAAGGTGAAAGAACCCAATACATTTGGTTTAACGGCTCAAGTCAATATACCTGTTAATAATCAATTCAAGGTAAATGGTCGTTTTAAACCAGCTCCTTCTTTACCTAAAGAAGTCCACCAAGCTGCGTTATTTTTTGGTGACAAAGGCAGCGACGGATATTATCCGATTAACTTTTAACAAGGATAATGGGCTTATCAAATTTGAAAAATTTAACGAGCACGAATCTTATTTGTTAGTTAACCTGAACTCAGGTTAGTGAACAAGATGACTTATCCAAAGTGCGGGTTACTTAGCACACTCTAAGCTTGGGTGGCGGATTTTGATTTTCGATGATGTCCATATTTCTAGTGGTTTTTAGGCCATTTTTTATTCTGTCATAACTGATGTTTTTCATTCCAATTGACTGACAAAATTTATAGATAGCCATAAAGTCATCTTTTTGTAAATCTTTGTTGTCAGAAGATAAATGAGAGTCGATGTACATTTGGTCGCCATTTGCCGTCAGGCTAGCAACTGCAGAATAGGGATCGCCATGATTTTTAACTTTAATGGCTTTAACCATTTTGATTTCAAAAATCCAATCATCTATTTGCGTTGTTTTTGTTATAGATTCGCTCATCTCGACCCTAAAGGTGTGTAGGTTAATAGTATTGATCGAGTAGTGCAATTCACAGGCCAAACGTGGAAGGCACGTTTTATAAGGGCTGGCGGAGATTTGTTACTTACTATCTGTAGCAAAATGCATACACTATTGCTAAATGCTCATTTTATAGCTAAGAACTTGCTTAAATATCCTGCTGTTTTAATTGAGTGTTACTCACATCCCTTATTTTATATGGGGTTGAGTACTGTATCTATTTGTATACATAGGTATAGTTATTAGAACTTATGCATAAAAAAGCCCAGCTAATTAGCTGGGCTATTCAAATTACTTTTATTGAAGATTAAGCTTCAACGATAGCTTTCATGTCAGTCATGTAACCACGTAAAGTTGCGCCGATTGTTTCAACGCCGCTTTCACGGATTTCTTTGTTGATATCAACCAATTTTTTGTTATCAACACTGTTAGACGCAGTAGTGAAAGGTTTACCGATTAAATCGATGCTTAGGTTAGGCATTAACTTTTCACGTAAAATTGGTACAGCAGCGTTAGCGAATAAGTAGTTACCGTATTCAGCTGTATCAGAGATAACCACGTTCATTTCGTACAAACGCTTACGAGCGATAGTGTTCGAAATAAGTGGAGTTTCGTGTAATGATTCGTAGTATGCAGACTCTGGTAAGATACCCGCTTCAACCATAACGTCAAAGGCAAGCTCAACACCGGCTTTGATCATAGCGACTAAGAATACAGCATTGTCGAAATATTCTTGCTCGTCGATAGTACCAGTGAATTCTGGAGCATTTTCAAAACCAGTTTCGCCAGTTTCTTCACGCCATTTAAGCAAGTTAGCGTCGCCATTTGCCCAGTCTTCCATCATAGTGCGAGAGAACTCACCACAGATGATGTCGTCTTGGTGCTTACCGAATAAGTCACCTAACAATACTTTTAATTCTTCAGCTAATTCAAACGCTTTGACTTTAGCTGGATTAGATAGTCTGTCCATCATGTTAGTTACGCCACCGATTTTAAGTGCTTCGGTGATAGTTTCTAAACCGTCTTGGATTAATTTACCGGCATAACCTGGGTCGATACCTTCAGCAACCATTTTTTCGTAACCTAAGATAGCTGCAACTTGTTGCATACCACATAAGATAGTTTGCTCACCCATAAGGTCAGATTTCACTTCAGCTACAAAAGAAGATTCAAGTACACCAGCACGGTCACCACCAGTTGCTGAAGCTAATGCTTTAGCAATATCCCAGCCTTGGCCTTTAGGATCGTTTTCTGGGTGAACAGCGATTAGGGTAGGAACACCAAAACCACGTTTGTATTCTTCACGTACTTCAGTACCTGGGCACTTAGGCGCACACATAACAACTGTAAGGTCAGAACGAATTTGTTGGCCTTCTTCAACAATGTTGAAACCATGTGAGTAACCTAAAGTAGCGCCTTGCTGCATTAGAGGCATTACTGCTTCAACTACACTTGAGTGTTGCTTATCTGGTGTTAGGTTATAAACGATATCGGCAGTAGGGATAAGGTCTTGGTATGTACCAACAGTGAAACCATTGTCGCTAGCGCGTTGGAAAGAGTCACGCTTTTCGTCGATAGCAGCTTGGCGAAGGGCATAAGAAATATCTAAGCCAGAATCGCGCATGTTCAAACCTTGGTTTAAACCTTGAGCACCACAACCAACGATAACGATTTTTTTGCCTTTTAAGAAATCACAACCAGAAGCAAACTCTGAACGTTGCATAAAACGGCAGCGACCTAATTGGTCTAGTTGCTGGCGTAGCGATAATGTATTGAAATAATTAGCCATGTTAATACCTTTAATTTTTACGAGTAAATTCTGGATGAATTTACGATGGCCGAATAATAGATAAAGATGAACGTTGTTTAAAATGATATATTTGCAATATAATGTTTCATTTTTCGCAATGTCGGGTTTTGACTTAATTTTAGACCTATCAATATCAGGGGGAGTAGATGGACATTCGCAGTTTAGAATTATTTCAACACTTAGCGAACAGCTTACATTTTAGTAAAACGGCTGATGCTTTGTTTGTGAGCCCCTCTACATTAAGCCGAACTATTCAACGTCTTGAGGATGAGTGCGGTACCACATTATTTGTGCGAGATAATCGTAAAGTTAAACTGACCGCGGCAGGGGCTAAATTATTAGGTTTTAGTCAGCAAACCCTTGCCGAATGGAAAAAAGTGCAAATAGAGTTGAAGCAAGATCATCAGCAATTACAAGGTGAATTGAGTTTGTTTTGTTCTGTTACTGCCAGCCAAAGTCATTTGCCTAATTTATTAGATAATTTTCGACATAAGTATCCGCAAGTAGAGATAAAGCTTAGTACCGGCGACCCTGCTTGGTCAGCCAGTAAAGTGATGCAGCAAGAAGTAGATGCATCTATTGCTATTTATACCCCCGACTTTCCAAAAGAATTAACATTTCTACCCTTGGATGAAATTCCTTTAGTCTTGATTGCCGCAAAAGATATGCATTTATCTAAACTTAGCCAAGTTGAGTGGCATAACCATTCGTTTATTCTGCCTGAGTCGGGCCCCTCAAAACGAATTGTACACCACTGGTTTGCCGAGCAAGGAATTCGTCCAAGAGTGTATGCAACCGTAGCAGGTAACGAGGCCATCGTGAGCATGGTGGCATTAGGTTGTGGATTAGGCATAGTGCCGAGCGTGGTATTGGACAATTCAACAGTCGGACAAAAAGTAAGTCGTATTATTTTAGATGATATTGAGCCTTATCAACTAGGCCTGTGTTGTTTAAAGGCAAGAGCTGAAGAACCAGCAATTAAGGCACTGCTTAATTGCTAGCCGCAAGGGCTAAAGCATGGCTGCGCCACAAAGCATTCGCTGCGCTTACTTTTATTCACTTCGTTCACAAAGCATTCGCGTTGCTCACCTGCATCCCTGCAGTTTTTAACTCACGTCCGTGAGAGCTAGTGACTCTTTTTACAACAGCAAAAAAAGAGTAACCAGAAAAATGCCGCGCTCCGACCAAATTCCTAATCCATCAAACAATTGTCTTTTAAGTCAGATCGGCAATAGGCCGCTCCCATCTATAAAAGATTGCCTTGTCCAGACGTCCATGTCTGGCCATCTGACAAGCCAATAATTTGATGGGGAATTTGTAGTCGCGATAAATCAAAAGCATGTGCTGCGCTCACTAAAGAATATGAAAGAACGGAATTTTGTCTGGAGCAAGAGACTTTTTGGTTACTTTTGAGTCTTTTTAAAAGTAACTGGTAAAGCAGGGATGCTTTATCAAAAACGCATGCGACCGCCATGGATGGCGGAAGATAGAATAACGCAGGACGCAGTTATCGAGATGATGGTGAAAGAAGTGAATAATTTGGGCGTATGAAATACAACGATATTTATTTTGTCGCTTCAATCATAACCTTACTAACAAGGCCGTAGACTTCAGTCCAAGCTGCTTCAACATCTGGTGTAAACGCGTCTTCTAACCCTTGTTCTAAAGTGAGTAATAGGGCTTCACCCACGTAACCGTAATGTTCATCTTTAACACCATAACTAACGTGTCTTTGGGCTAGTTTTTTTAGTTCTGGTACTAATACATCTAACTCAGTTAGTTTGTTTACGGCTATCCCAAGCATTTTCATCAACTTAGCACCTTGCTGTTCGATGTCTCCTTTGAACAAAGGTTTTAAACTAGGTTGAGCTTCAAAAAGGTTGGTATAAAAAAGTGCTGCAGCTTGCGGCGCAATACTTTCTACTGTTTTCCAAGAAGACTGCACTGCATTGATTACTTGAATATCCATGGTCATTTCCTTAATTAGCAAAAGAGTAGGTTATTCAAGATAGATGCCACGGCTTTTTAAATCTTTTTTAAATTGACCCTTACCCAAGTAATCAAGGATGGGTGGTGTTTTCATGCGGTTTTTTAGTGGAGAAACGGCTTAATTATTCAGTTTTTTGATGCAAATGCACTGATTTAGTGCTGAGCTTATACACCAAGGATCAACAGCCCCTAGTAGCCAAACAAATTAAGCCATAATAAAAGTCATTTACCAGTTCAGTTCGTGCTGCATTATTTTATGCAAGTTTGCGCCTAAACGACTCTGTGTTTTGAGATTAGGGTGAAAATGACAGCCATATCCGTCGTCTTTTTCAATTTTTCCTAAATTTAACATTTTTATGTTTTGCGACTCTAGCAGCTGCAAAATTGTCTTTTGAGCCAGGCGTTGTTCGCCCTGGATCATAGGACTCATGATTAGGTATATGGTTTTATTAGGGTAATCTTGTTGCAATTTGTTTAGTAAAACTTCCATAGCAGCTCGGTAACCTTTAGCACTGCCATCCCAAAAATCATTTGTACCTATGTTCAGCCAAATGACATCTGGCTGATAATTGCTAGTAGGCCAAAGGCTATTTTCAGCGTTAGCTAAAGTTCGAGTGTGACGATGTATGATAGTTGGTTGAGACGGCTGCTTCTCACCATAATTTCGCCAAACACCTATGCCTGACCAAGCAATGATATTTAATTCCGCATTTAATTTAGTGGCTGCGATTGATGCGTAGCTAAGAAGAGCGTTTGATGTCTCTAGAGAATAGCCGCATGTTTCATCGGCTCCTTCAACACCATAACCGGCAGTGATGGAATCACCTAACACTAGAATTTTACGTTTTTTAGCTTGTGGCGGGGATATAAAATGTCCATCAACTTTTGGAATACCAGCTAAAGTCGTGATACCTGCAGTGGATTCACTTAAACGAATAAGTCGAATCTTATGTTTCCCTTGGGTTAGGTTATTAGCTAATTGATAGGTGTTTTTATCTGGTGACACCCATAAATCTCTGGTCAAGCCATCCACACTTAGTTGAAAACGGGTTTTATCTTCACTCACTAAGTTAATGCTTGTTGATGTGCCTTCAAAATTAAAGGCCAGTTCACTTCCAGGCCAAGTGAAACTATATTGATTGGGCTTAGTTTGTTCAAAACGCCCTGTTAATAAAACATGTTCTGAGTCGAGCCTTGCGTTGCCAATGCTGTTAGATGGTTTTATATCTGTAATGGAGCATGCAGATACTAGACAAATTAAAAATAGAGAATGTAGGGTGTTAATGGATTTCGTCATGACTGCTTTTAGCCTTTTAAGTGGCAACGTGAAGTGTTTATAAGCCAAATTAGTGAGATGAAAGTGTAAAGGATTAGTATTTTAACGTTGTAGGGAACTGTAAAAAAACACCTCAAACTTATGGTTTGATACAGTTTGATACCAGTTAATGCTCAAAAACAGTGGATAGCCGATAGTTTATAGAAAAAGATAAAAGCAGAAAAAGCAATTGAACCAAAGAGGGCAAAGAG
>NZ_JBPOFP010000015.1:0-58938 GCF_051252315.1 Paraglaciecola sp.
TGGCCTTGACTTGGTTTCCGAACTACGAAAAACCTCTTGATAAGTAAACTGAATGTAAGCAAAACATAGCTAACCTAATTAGTTCGCTATGTTTTACTTCATAAAGCTAGGAAGGATTTACATCTTTATTTAATTCTGGGGTACTCATATCCAGGTACGCCACAAAAATTGTTGCCCAGTTGCCAACTAATTTATTAAACCATGAAAAGTTCATTGCGCGATCTGTTTCGATAAAGTTGCTAGATAAACCACCTGTACTACGTCGATCTTCTATTAAAAATATCGGGTTATCATCGACACCTTTTACCTCTATGACGATTGTCGATTGACCAATATTTCTAACTAATTGATGTTCTCTATTTATCTTTTCCGGACCTTCAATATACAAGTCTTTTAAATGTGCTTTCACACTTAACACCGCACTCCCATCATTGTCTACTACTTGCCAACCTGAACGACTCAATTTACTTGCAATTTGTTTCTTAAGCATTTGACTATACTCTTTCACAATCCGCTTACGATATTTAGAAGTCGTACTTCCTTTAAACTTGAACAGCCAGTCTGAGTCAAAACTTACTGTCACCTCTGCAATAGATACTTTCCGGGATGTAGGCAAAGCCGCTCGCTGCGCAATATAAAACGCATCGAAATGAGGTGTGGTAATAGGATCTAATGTCGGCGAAGGCTTTTGAAGAGAAGCATTTAGAGAAGTCGCTAACCACACCAAACACCCACAAATAATGTAAATAGATACTCGTTTATTCATCACAGCCTCCTGAGAAAAAGTTACTTCTAAGAATACATTGATAGCCTATATCTAACCTTGAACTATTAATGCTTATGGTTATGCATCAAAATCTTACTGTCGTCTATTGGGATCATAATATGTGCATAAGGCGTATCTGGCCACATAACATAAGGTCCTCCAACACTAGGATCGGTAGGTAATCCCTTTAACATGGCTTTAGGCACGATGATCATCATATGGGGCCCTGTTTCCACATAGTCTTTAGCATCTTTATGGTTGTTGTGATACGGATCAGAGTTACTCACACCAGCGCCATAATCCCCTTTTAACATATAAGAGATTCCAATACTGTCAGGCTCAAAAGGTGCTTTGGTAGTTAAAGCCTGTAACATTTTCATCCAAGTTGCATCATTACAAATTGGGTTTTTATCATTAGGCATAACATCTGGCAGACATATCCAGCCGTTTGTACCTTGTTTTAATATCGTTCCATCCCCCTGCATAACCGTCGCTTTCGCACTAATTGCGGGAGGAGCTGCTGACATAGCTCGATCAATCTTTGTTTGAGACGATTCTTCAGCATTGGTAACACTTGCCATCAAAATGAAACTAGTAGAGAACAGAAGAGTTTTGTGTTGTTTCATGAGTAAATATCCTTGTAGTTAAATGTCCTGTACTACAACTCACTTCATCAGGGCATGGAAAAAGACCAACTTGGGTTAATTATTACACCTATTTTGTTAGATAAAAGAACGACTTATTGCTTCCTTCCATTTGAACATAGTCCTGAATTGCCATTTAAACAATGGTTAATCCAAACAAAAAAGCCAATTGTTAAACAATTGGCTTTTTTAATAATGCGACTTTTTATGCTATTCAAAATGACTGTCACATATTGAGTTCTTTTAACTTACGTGTAAGTGTATTTCTTCCCCAGCCTAAACGTTTGGCTGCATCTTGTTTATGTCCATGGGTGTAATGCAACGCACGTTCTAACATAATACGTTCAAAATTCATGGTGGCTTCATCTAATATATTATTTTGTCCAGATTGCAGTTGAATATCAGCCCAACTTGCTAACATAGTTTTCCAATCACCTGATGCACTACCTTGCTCACTCGCTACAGGTTGCTCATGGATCTCTGGAGGCAAATCACTCACCAAAACTTCTTGCCCACTGGCCATAACGGTCAGCCAACGACACATGTTTTCAAGTTGTCTCACATTACCTGGCCAAGGTAACTGCTGAAGCACCTTACGTGTTTCTTTACCAAGAGATTTTGCTTCAACGGCTAATTCTTGCGCTGCAGTTTGTAAGAAATGCCCCGCTAATAATGGAATATCTTCACGTCTTTCGCTTAATTGAGGTATATGTATTCGGATGACATTTAAGCGATGAAATAAATCTTCCCTAAACTTCCCGTCAGCCACTCTTTGCTCTAAATTTTGGTGAGTAGCAGCAATAATCCTAACATCAACCGTTACAGGGTTATGGCCACCCACGCGATAAAACTGCCCGTCTGCTAACACCCGCAATAAACGAGTTTGCACATCTAATGGCATATCACCGATTTCGTCTAAAAATAACGTACCACCATCGGCCTGCTCAAAACGCCCTTGTCTCGCACCTTGCGCCCCTGTGAAAGCCCCTTTCTCATGACCAAATAACTCAGACTCTATCAAATCAGCTGGAATTGCAGCCATATTTAAGGCAATAAAAGTTTTACTAGACCTCGGACTATGACGGTGCAGCGCCTGTGCAACTAACTCTTTACCAGTTCCTGACTGACCATTAATCAGTACACTGATACTAGAACGAGATAAACGCCCAATAGCTCTAAATACTTCCTGCATAGCAGGGGCTTCACCGATGATTTCAGTCGCTTTAACCATTTCTGGAGCTTGATATTGTTTGGATTGTTCGCGAGCATGCGTTAACGCTCTTTGCACCAAATTAACCGCTTCATCAATATCAAAAGGTTTAGGTAAATATTCAAAAGCACCACTTTGATAGGCATTGACTGCACTATCTAAGTCGGAATGAGCGGTCATGATTATGACCGGAATATTCTCGAACCGCTTATGCACTTCATTTAATAAAGTCATGCCATCCATTTGTGGCATGCGAATATCTGACACAATCACTTCTGGCGGCTGGCCAGTTTGTAATTGTAATAACAAATCTTCAGGGTTCTCAAAACTAAAACAAGGAATGTTCGCGGCTTGTAATGCCTTTTGTAACACCCATCGAATCGAGCTATCGTCATCGACTATCCATACTGGTTCAACACTCATTTCTGGGGGTCCTTTCTTTCAATTGGTAAATATAGGGTAAACTCGGTTCTGCCTGTCCAACTTTCAACTTCTATTTTTCCTCTATGATGACCAACTAAGGTTTGAGAAATAGATAAACCTAAACCGCTGCCGTCTTTTTTAGTGGTTACCATAGGGTAAAACAAGGTGTCTTTAAGTTCGTTTGGTATGCCTGGGCCATTGTCTACAATGCTCACTTTGACACACAATGGATAACGAGCTCCATGTACTATCACTCGTCTTTCTATTCGTGTGACTATACGAATTTCCCCTTTAATGTCGGGATGTTGCATTAACGCTTGTACACTATTTCGGACAATATTTAGCGTTGCTTGCTGGATCATATCTTGATCTAAATAAACGTCAGGAATACTTGGGTCGTAATCTCGTACTATGGATATAGTATGGCTAGGATCAAGGTCCACTAACGTGCACACTTTCTCTAACACTTCGTGCACGTTATACCAATGAAATTTAGGTCTCACATTGGGCCCGAGCAAACGATCCACTAAATTTCGTAATCGGTCAGACTGCTCAATAATGACATTTGTAAACTCTTTTAAATCATTTGAAGGCAACTCTTTTGCTAACAATTGTGCTGCACCACGAATGCCACCTAATGGGTTCTTAATTTCGTGAGCTAAACCTCGAACGAGTTCTTTCGCAGCTTGCTGCTGAGCCCATTGATGATTTTCTTGGCTTATTTTCTTTTGTTGTTCTATTTGTCTAAATTCTAATAATAAATACTGGCTTTGGGCATCCACTATAGAAGTCACTGATAAGTCAGCTTGAGTATGGCGACCATCAACAAACGTAATGTTAACTTCGCTGTCAGAGTATGATTCACCTTGCTGAATAGATTGTTTAAGCCGTTCGACATCTAAACTTGACGGGGTAACGAACTGATAAATGGGACAACCGGCGAGTAAGCTAAAACCTCGTTCAAATAACGCTTGAGCGGCATGATTCGCGTAATCAATACACATTTTGTCATTTAACTGCAAGACAGCCGTAGACAAATTATCTAACAAATTTTCACTAGAAACAGGATCAGTCATAAACTCAACAATAATAACGCACCATTAAAGTGCAAAGTATTTATTAGCTGCTCAGAAAATGAAAGTAATTATATTAAATATGTTTAATTAACATTGTTCAAAGCAGTTGCTTTGTGCAGATAAAAGGTCTGCTCTTGAGACGATGCAAGGATCTTGCCTAAGTTGTCGATAAAATTGACTTGAATGATATGGGCTCCACGATTAACACTTTCTAATTCAAACAAACGATTTGTTTGTGTACTAACCACTTGATTATCCATCAGTAATTGAACCTTACCTGCTCCACTAGGTGAAACATTAACTCGAATAGACACATTACCAGAATTATCCCTAATACTTTCTTCATGTGCCGGGGACAAAATAGAAACTTGATATTGAATTTTTGGCTTTTGATTTTTAGACGTTTTTTGAGATACAGGCTTTGCACTTGCCGCGTCATTAAGGGCAGGTACAACAACATTGTTTACCGAAGATAAATTGACTGGAGTAGATCCCGCTGTAGGTGTGTCACTGTAAATAACACTACCGTCAGCTTGTATGGTTTTATATATGACGTTTGCTGACGCGCCAACACATAACAATAATAATCCCAGTATGTAAAATGCTCTCACTTGTTCTCCTTACGTTTCAAGATATCAGGTAAAAACGCTCTGATACTTAAAGTTAGGTGTTCAGTGTAGCTTTATTTTAGACAAAAAAAAGCCCGCTTTCGCGGGCTACACTATTCTGAAAAAATAAATAGTATTAATTTTTATATCTATTAAACACTGTAGTACATGTCAAACTCAACAGGGTGAGTTGTCATGTTCAATGTTTCAACTTCAGCTTGCTTAAGCTCGATATATGCGTCAATCATGTCATCAGTCATAACACCACCAGCCGTTAAGAAATCACGGTCAGCATCTAGTGCATTTAATGCTTCTTCTAAAGAAGTAGCAACTTGTGGAATCGCAGCTGCTTCTTCAGCAGGTAGGTCATACAAGTCTTTATCCATAGAATCGCCAGGGTGGATCTTGTTTTTGATCCCGTCAAGGCCAGCCATAAGCATAGCTGAGAAAGACAAGTAAGGGTTACCTGTTGGGTCAGGGAAACGTACTTCGATACGACGTGCTCTATCAGTTGTTACATAAGGAATACGGATAGAAGCTGAACGGTTACGAGCAGAGTAAGCTAACATTACTGGCGCTTCGAATCCTGGAACTAAACGCTTGTAAGAGTTAGTAGAAGCGTTAGTGAAAGCATTTAGTGCTTTAGCGTGCTTGATGATACCACCAATGTAGAACAAGGCTTCTTCAGACATACCAGCATATTTGTCACCAGCAAAGATGTTTTTACCATCTTTAGAAATTGATTGGTGAACGTGCATACCAGAACCATTATCACCAACAAGAGGCTTAGGCATGAAAGTAGCAGTTTGACCGTATGCGTGAGCAACGTTATGTACTACATACTTATAAATTTGAACTTCATCTGCTTTTTTAACAAGTGTATTAAACAAACAAGCGATTTCGTTTTGACCAGCTGTTGCAACTTCGTGGTGATGCGCTTCAACTGTTAAACCCATTTCTTCCATTACTAGACACATAGCAGCACGAATATCATGAGCAGAATCTACTGGAGGTACTGGGAAGTATCCGCCTTTAACACCTGGACGGTGAGCTAGGTTACCTTCTTCAAACTCAGCGCCTGAGTTCCACTTAGCTTCAGATGAATCGATCTTGTAGAAAGAACCAGCCATATCTGTGTGGAAACGTACGTCGTCAAACAAGAAGAACTCTGGCTCTGGACCAAATAAAGCTGTGTCACCGATACCAGTTGACTTAAGGTATTCTTCAGCACGGTTAGCAACTGAACGTGGGTCACGATCGTAGCCTTGGTTAGTTGTTGGTTCTAAAATGTCGCAACGGATGTTAATTTGCGTTTCTTCAGCAAATGGGTCAAGAAGTGCAGTTTCAGCATCAGGCATAAGGATCATGTCTGATTCGTTGATACCTTTCCAACCAGAAATTGAAGAACCATCGAACATTTTACCTTCTTCGAAAAAATCTTCGTCAACTTGATGAGTTGGGATAGAAACGTGTTGTTCCTTACCTTTAGTATCGGTGAAACGTAAATCAACGAATTTAGCTTCGCTTTCTTTGATAAGGTCTAAGGCCTTTTGTGCTGACATAAATGTCCTCCAGATTATATTTAATAAATATTAGGCGGGGCAAAAAGCCCAACTCAATAAAAAAGTTGCTTGTTGAAAGCGATTATCATGCCACATACATAAGTTATTGGAATGCCTTTCGTTTTAGTAATTTCGACTAAATTAGTCCAGTTTCAAATATAGACTTTGCACCACAATAACACACAAGAGATCAATTGTGGTGCATACGCATCAAAAAGCGACAAAACGTTATACAGATGTTAGTAACAAGTTACTGAATTCTACACTTTAAGTTTATTTCATAGCAATATGCATTTGAGATTCGCTTAATGCTAGATAAAACTGTACAATCCGCGCCCATAAAATTTCAGTTAATTTTGCGAATGTTCGGTATATAAATTACTAACAAAATTCGCCATCACAGAGTAAAGACAATGAGTGCATCAAACACCTCGATCGAAAACTTGAGGAACATCGCCATAATTGCCCACGTCGACCACGGCAAAACCACCTTAGTTGATAAGTTATTACAACAGTCTGGTACATTAGAAAGCCGCGGCGAAGCCGAAGAGCGAGTGATGGACTCAAACGATATTGAAAAAGAGCGTGGAATTACCATTCTTGCTAAAAACACAGCAATTAAATGGAATGACTACCGCATCAATATTGTAGACACACCTGGTCACGCCGATTTTGGTGGTGAAGTAGAACGTGTAATGTCTATGGCTGATTCAGTATTGTTACTAGTAGACGCCCAAGAAGGCCCAATGCCTCAAACGCGTTTCGTAACACAAAAAGCATTTGCTCAAGGTTTAAAACCTATTGTTGTCATCAACAAAATTGACAAGCCTGGTGCTCGTCCTGATTGGGTTATGGATCAAGTATTTGATTTGTTTGATAACCTTGGCGCGACAGATGACCAATTAGATTTTGAAGTAGTTTATGCGTCTGCGATAAATGGTTGGGCAACTAACGATTTAGACGAAGAAAGCGATTCAATGACTCCGTTGTTTGAAACTATCGTTAAACACGTTAAGCCACCTGCTGCAGATGTTAGTGGTACGTTGCAAATGCAAATATCACAACTTGATTACAACTCTTATGTAGGTGTAATTGGAATAGGCCGTATTACTCGTGGTTCTGTTAAGCCTAACCAGCAAGTCACAATTATTGGTGCTGACGGTAAAACTCGTAACGGCAAAGTAGGCCAAGTACAAGGGTATTTAGGACTAGAGCGTCACGAAGTGGACTCTGCCGATGCCGGCGATATAGTTGCAGTGACAGGTTTAGGCGAGCTTAAAATCTCTGACACTATTTGTGATCCAAACGCAGTAGAAGCTTTACCTCCGCTTTCAGTTGATGAACCTACTGTTACCATGACCTTCCAAGTGAACAACTCTCCGTTTGCTGGTAAAGAAGGTAAATACGTGACATCACGTAATATCCTAGAACGTTTGCAAAACGAATTAGTGCACAACGTGGCACTTAAAGTTGAAGAAATGCCTGATCCGGACAAATTCCGCGTATCTGGTCGTGGTGAACTTCACTTAGGTATATTAATTGAAAACATGCGTCGTGAAGGTTACGAGTTAGCTGTTTCTCGCCCAGAAGTTATCTTGAGAGAAGTAGACGGCGTAACACACGAACCAATTGAATCTGTGACCATCGATGTTGAAGAACAACATCAAGGTCCTATCATGGAACAACTGGGTACACGTAAAGGTGAATTAACCAATATGTCACCAGACGGCAAAGGCCGTATACGTATGGACTTCATGATCCCTAGTCGTGGTTTGATTGGTTTCCAAACAGACTTTATGACCATGACTTCAGGCTCTGGTTTGATGTATCATACTTTTGATCATTATGGTCCACATAAAGGTGGCGAAATTGGTCAGCGTAAAAATGGTGTATTGATTGCTAATGCAACGGGTAAAGCCCTAACCAACGCATTGTTTAACTTACAAAGTCGCGGCCGTTTATTCATTGGCCATGGTCTTGAAGTATACGAAGGCTTGATAATTGGTATTCACTCTCGTGAAAACGACTTAACGGTTAACGCCCTTAAAGGTAAGCAACTAACTAACGTACGTTCATCAGGTACCGATGAAGCACAAACATTGGTTCCGCCTATTGTTATGTCGTTAGAGCAAGCGTTAGAATTTATCGATAACGATGAATTAGTAGAAGTTACACCTGAAAGCATTCGTATTCGTAAGAAGTTATTAACTGAAAACTTACGTAAACAAGCGGGTCGTGCTCCTAAGTCTTAATTAACGATTTAAGATCCCAAAAAAAACCGACGTAAGTCGGTTTTTTTATACCTGAAATTCAACCCTAAGAAATCCAAATTATAGAGCCAATAAAAATGGAATATAAATTGGGGCAATTAAAGCGGTGATCACCGCACATAAGATTAATGCAGTAGAAGAATAAGCGGCAGCAACATGATAGGACTTAGCGATACTAGCCGTACCCAAAGCATGAGACGCGCTGCCAATGGCCATGCCTATTACTTGTTGTGCATGCTGCGGCGTATTGTTTACATTACTTTTGGCCGGCTTGTTAATTAAACCAATAAAACCTAACCAAAGCACACCAAATATACTGCCACTTAATCCACCTACTAATACCATAACAGCTGTTATCGCCCCTATTCCTCCTAGTTCGATGCTGGTCGACATCGCCACGGCAGTCGTGATATTCATACTCACCATAGAGGCAATCAACCAAGTTTCTAAACCAAGTGTTCTGGCCAATAATGCACTCACGGTTAATGCACAAATAGAAGCAGCCAAACAGATCAAAGTAATTTGCCTCCATTGAGATTTGAGTAGATGTATTTGTTTATATAAGGGATAACCTAGCAGCACCACAGCAGGCTCTAATAAATAATTAAGATATTCAGCCCCTTGCATATATTCTTGGTAACTAACGTCAAAAACCAAAAACAAACTAATCAGAATGATGACAGTCAATAAAAGAGGATTTAAAATCGCCAGCTTAAATTTGTGTTGAATGTAATAACCAAACAAAAACACCAACATGGATAGACTTGAGTACCATAAGATTTCAATCATGGCTGTTATTCACTAAAAATTTTCGACTTAGCCAGCCGGTTAAGGTGATCACGCAAAAAGTAGTAATTAGACCTACCGTTAAAATTTTCCCGCCACTTTCAAGAATTAAATCACCGTATTGCATCAAACCTACTGAGACAGGCACAAATACAAAAGAGATAAAACGCATGATTGTTGCCATAGGTTTTACGAATAATTTATCTGGCATCAAATCAGTAGTATTGCCCACGCTCAATAACAAAGAAAATAACAGCATGCCATATAAAGAAGGCGGCAGAACAGAAGTATATTGATGTACCACTCGACCTAAAGTTAAACATAAAGTAACAAGGAAGATCACCAATAGGTAATTTAAAATATTTTTCAAGGTTGTACTAATTCCAAATGGATTTGCTGACAATGACGAGCCGCTAATTAATCTAGGTGAGATAATTCCAACATGGCCATAAGTTTAGTCACAGTATTACCATTTCTAGCGGTAGTAGGTACGGCCAAACATTTCTCTACTTTACTCACTAATTTAGAACGCCCAATGCCTTCTGGGGCATGCAGATAAAAAACTGATTCAACTAATTCATACGACTCTGTTGGTTTTTTAATGCTTTCTAAGGTAACCAAATCAGCGTGTGTTGGTTGCTCTGCAAGGAAGAACCAATGCACCGATTTTAATTCAGCTTCAACAAAAGGATTGTTTTGAACGGCTGTACAGAATTGCTTTGCATTCAACAACATTACTTGCGGTGCGCATTGAAATGTATCTGCGATTTTTTGACGAATAAGCTCAACTAATGTTGAGGCTTCGCTTTGGGAGTGATGCAAAACCACATTGCCACTTTGAATATAGGTTTTAACTTGCTCACAACCCATTTTTTCAAGCATAGATGCCAGTTCTTTCATGGGAATAATATTATTGCCACCTACATTTATCCCTCGTAACAACACACACCATTTTATCATTAACGTATACTCATTAGTGTTGGCTCATAAAAGACAACACCGCTTTTAACATATTGGCATGTTCCGGGTTAGCACTTGGCCCACTGCAACTTAAACTAATATCGGTTGAGGAAGTATCATTACTCATTGCTTCAGCTTGTTGTTGATTTATAACTAAATCGGCATGACATACATCTAATTTTTCATCGATAAAGAACGCTTCACTGTCACCTAAATTTCTTGCTAACAAATCTTTTACCCCGCTAATCGGAATAGTCGCATCAGCCTCAGAGTGGGCAGAAAAAATAGGCATATTTGGCTTTTTGTCTTCCATAATATTTCGTACGGAGTTTATGACTTCCATTAACTCTCCCGCGGCAAAACGGGCTACCGAAGAATATTTATACGGATTGTCACCCTGCCCTGTATATTCGCCATCCATCACTTTCATCAACCACTGAATTCCCCAGACCTTAGTTAAGGTTTCTATATTGGGTTGCAACGCTAATGCACCTGAAAATAACATCAAACCTTTAGATTGATTGGGATTCAACAACATATATTCAGTAGCCAACACGCCTCCCGTTGAAAATCCCCCCATATACCTGTCTTGACCTAAGCCGACTGAAAAATTCATAATAATACTGACATGTTCTCGCCATCGATCGGACAAAGCGTAATCTTGCATATCCATATCAGCATTTTTTTTACCGTGCCCAGGCAATAAAGCAACAACCACATTGTGACCTTGTTGATGTAATGATTGAGCGATTGACTTTAAATAATAAGGAGAGTCACTTAGGCCATGAAATAACACTATAACTTTAGAAGTAGGTTTATTGTGATGCAAAATAAACGGAGCATTACCATCATTACGAAGCACATCAGAGCAGACTCTGAACACACCTAATTCTGGTTGATTACAGCCTTGAGTAGAACCTAGTTCGTTTTGATAAATTTGATCAAATTTATCAAACTCTGATTCAATTGATTGAGCAAAAACCGATGTATAAAAACCACACATTATCAATAGGCAATGCCAGAATAAGACTCGAGGTAACTTCATTTTGCACACTTATATTAAATATTGAAGTTCAATATTAATGCCTGAAGGTGTTTCACTTCAACTGTAATATGTATGCTAAATTCGAAGTGTAAAAAAAGCACCCAGAAGGTGCTTCTTATTCACATAATTGGTTAAGAGAAATATGACGCTAAGTCATCCGCTCCACCAATTAACTTACCGTCGATAAACACTTGTGGCCATGTTTCGTTACCCGATAGAGCCTTAAGAGCCGTGAACGACACTTCTTTACCCATAACTAACTCTTCATATTCAAAGCCTTTTTCAGTCAACAAGGCTTTAGCTTTAGCACAATGTGGACAACCAGGTTTAGTTAAAATACTTGTCGCAACAGAAGGTTTAGCTTCAGGTGCAACATAAGCTAGCATGGTATCAGCATCAGAGACTTCAAATGGGTCGCCTGGTAAATCCGGCTCAATAAACATTTTATCTACAACACCATCTTTAACCAACATAGAATAACGCCAGCTACGTTTTCCAAAGCCAATTTCAGACTTATCAACTAATAACCCCATACCATCGGTAAACTCTCCGTTTCCATCAGGGATAAGTGTCACATTGTCTGACTCTTGGTCTTCAGCCCAAGCGTTCATCACAAACGTATCGTTGACCGAAACACAAATAATATCGTCAACACCATTGGCTTTAAATGTTTTTGCCAATTCATTGTATCTGGGTAAATGAGTGGATGAACACGTAGGAGTAAAAGCACCCGGTAAAGAAAACACAACAACGGTTTTACCTTTAAATAACTCATCTGTAGTGCGACTTACCCACTCGTCATTAGCACGCGTAGCAAAGGTCACTTGTGGCACTGCTTGACCGGCTTTATCTGTAAAATTAGGATTAGACATATTTTCTCCAATTGGTTTGTTTAATGGTTTAACTTAATTCGATGGATTTAGAATAGCTTCAAGAGTGAATTAAATAAAATAATTAAAACAAATCAATGTAATCGTTTTTTACGATTAAAGCTTTAAGTTTAAATGGAGAGTAAATTAACCTGAGTACTGGATAAGAAGTATCGACCAAGTTGGATTTAACCCTACAATTCAATAACTTAGTTACATTAGGTCAAATTACCTCAGCTTAATTCTAACTCGGTGACGAAATTTTTCGTGTATAGCAAGGCGGATTGTCGTACGTATCAACGTGTTATAGCTAGACAATCTAACGCCGATAGGCACAAAAAGAGCGTTATCGAGAGGTTCGGCTTATCCGGTATTCAGGTTAAATTAACAGACTTGAAAGGGAATTATTCTTTAAAAAAGTCTTCTGATTGTTCGATTAACATAGCTTCAATATCTTCTATGTCGGGTAAAGCAATTGTTTCGGCATCTTTACTTGCACCACAGGGAATAGACTTTTCTTCATCAGCCCATTCTCCGAGATCAATCAACTGACACTTTTTACAACAAAAAGGGCGAAATAGGCTGGTTTCTTTCCACTCGACTAACTGTCGGCAAGTTGGGCAGTTTACATTCATTTAGGTTATTCTCATTTAGCAACTGGCCAATTTAAAGTCGACAGCAGAATCTACCCCAGAACTGCCTTCAGGAGTGGGGGTAAACAAAGTAAATCGAATGGCATAACGATATTTGTTTCCCGATAAAATAGGGTAATAACCTTGGTCAGTGGGACTTAACACTCTAATAAGTTCATTTTTGTCTTCTGCAATGCCTTGATAAAAACCTTTTTCAGCATGTACTTGGCTAAATCGACCACGCTCTCGTAAAAACGATAAAGTCATGTCCATTGCTTGTTGAATCGCAATGACTTCTTGCAACCAACTATTGATATTCTGCTGTTTTGCTTCTAAAGGTTGTTGCAACCAATAATGCAAGTTAGGCAAATCAAAACCGCACGTTCCTCCGGGTATCGCAAATCTTTGACGAATAGAAGATAAAAACCTGTCATCTTTAAGTTCAGAACCGATCTTTTTAGTGCCTTTTAAAGCTTCTCTTAAACGCAGTATTTTTTGTAATGCGTTTTGTAGTGCATCGTTATCGATGTTGGGATGTTGAGACCAAATGACTAAATTTTTTTCATGCAACTCTATGTCTTTAAGCACATCATTACGTAAATCAATGCGCTCCAATAAATCTAACAAGGTAAACAGAGAATCTAAAAAGTTGATGTATTGCCAATCTTCTGAGGCTAACTTTCCTTGCTCAAGCTGCTTAAATAACTGCTCAAGTCTAAGGTAAGTCCTTACCTTTTCATTGAGTGGAAATTCATAAATAGCGTGAGACATAGAAACATTTACTCAGAGTAATTAATTAGCCGTAGATATCAGCTTAGTTGAACATGTCCGTATATTGTAAAGAATTTTTAGCTAAATCAATAGGCTAAATTACTATCATTATTTGGCTAAGGTTAAATATTCTTGATGTAAACGATTTATTTGGGGAATTAACTGTTGGATGCCATGGTTATTATTTATAACATCATCAGCCACTTTGAGACGCTCCTCTCGTGTAGCTTGAGCCTGCATGATAGAACGAATTTGCTGCTCATTACTTTTATCTCGTAATACGCTTCGCTGTATTTGAGTGTGCTCATCTACATCTACAATCAGTACTCGATTCACTAAACTGGTTAAGTTGTTTTCTACCAGTAAAGGCACACTCAAAAGACAATATGCTGATGTTGCGCCTTTGGTTTGCTCTATCATTTGTTGACGAATTAAAGGATGTAGCAATGCATTTAACCAATTTTTTTGCTCTGGATGGGCAAAAATAAGTTGACGTAATGCTTTTCGATCAAGGCTGTTTTCAGTTGTCAAAATCGTTGAACCAAATTTTTCAATAATTAGTTCCAGTGCTTGTGTACCTGGTTCGACAACTTCTCTGGCGATCACATCTGCATCAATAACAGCAATATTTTTTTCGGCAAATAAATCAGTAACTGTGGTTTTTCCACTGCCAATTCCACCACTCACCCCCACGACAAATTGACTCATGTAATATGCCCCAGGCAAATAGTGAACACATATAAAGTAAACAACATATCCACAGTATCTGTAATCATCAGGCTAACTGCCATCACGGCAACAACCACTGCCAATACAAATCAACGATCGAATCTCCATATAATAAAGTTAACCAACCTGCCGCAGCCAAATAAGGCCCAAATGGTATGGGAGTCGTTTTATCCTTGCCCTGAACAGACAACAATGTCACACCCACAATAGCCCCCACAAAAGAAGACAACAACACGACCACGGGTAAATGCTGCCAACCTACCCACGCACCAATAGCTGCCAATAATTTAAAGTCCCCATACCCCATGCCTTCTTTGCCAGTTAACAATTTAAAAGCCCAATACAAACTCCATAAACACAAATAGCCAACGGCCGCTCCAATAATGGCGTCTTGGGTTGAGACAAAAGGAGCTTCAATGCTAATAAGCAAGCCAATCCACAACAAAGCTAAAGTCAATTGATCTGGCAACAACATAGTATCTAGGTCAATAAAGGTCATGGCGATTAATAACCAAGTAGCAAGTACAGCTGCAAATCCAGCTAAACCGTAACCAAAGTGCCATGCTACCAAAGCCGATAACAAACCTGTCGCTAATTCAACCAGTGGATATCGTATGGAAATAGGGTTCTTACACTGACTACATTTTCCTTGTAATAATAACCAGCTAATCACAGGGATATTTTCCCAAGACCGAATTTTATGTTGGCATTTTGGGCAGGTAGAATCAGGTTTAACTAAATTAAAGACGGGCTTTTTTGTTGTTTCTAAGCTTTGTTCCTGTGAGTTTTTACTTGCTGGATTTTGAAAAGAAGCGTATTCATCAATTTCTGCCTTCCAAGCATTTTCCATCATTACAGGTAAGCGGTAGATAACCACATTCAGAAAACTACCCACTAATAAACTTAAAATAAAGATAAAGGAAATAAAAAAAGTAGGCGAATCGGCCATTAATTGAAAAATTTCAGACATAGTGCAACTTTTGAAAACAGTACCAAGAAGTGTAGCTTGCCAGAAAAATTCCTAGCAAGCCAAGAGAAAAAAACTATCGATGACCCAACTCGAATTAAATAACGTTACCCATTTCAAATATGGGTAGATACATTGCGACAATTAAACCACCGATCACTACACCTAACACAGCCATGATCATAGGTTCTAACAAACTGGTTAACCCATCCACCATGTCATCCACCTCAGCTTCATAAATAGTAGCTATTTTGCCCAACATTTCATCAACAGCGCCGGCTTCTTCACCAATGGCTATCATCTGCACAACCATTTCAGGGAAAGTCCCCGTAGAACGCATCGCCACATTCATTTGTACACCGCCAGATACTTCTTTTTTAACAAAAAGAATAGCATCTCGGAAAATCGCATTGCCAGCTGCGCCAGCTGCTGAATCTAATGCGCCAATGAGTGGCACCCCTGCAGCAAACGTAGTCGATAAGGTTCGAGTAAATCTTGCTACCGAAGCCTTCTTAAGAATTTCACCAATAACTGGTATTTTTAATATTTTTGCGTCAACAGAGTCCCTTAATTTAGCTGATTTTTTATGAGCTCGACTGAATAATGTGCCACCCACAAAAAGACCGGCTCCCACAAACAACCCATAATCTTGCATAAATCGAGAGATAGCTAATACAAATTGGGTGAAAGCAGGTAATTCAGCACCAAAACTAGAAAATATTTCTTCAAATTGTGGCACCACAAATATCAACAATATGGTGGTGACAATAAATGCCACAACGATTACCGCGATAGGATAAAACATTGCTTTTTTAATTTTTGACTTAAGTGCTTCTGCCTTTTCTTTATATAAAGCAATCCGATCATAAATTGTTTCTAAGGCACCGGACTGCTCTCCAGTCTCAACTAAGTCACAATATAAATCGTCAAAATAATTAGGATGTTTACGTAATGTGTTAGACAAAGGGTTACCGGCTTTTACTTCATTGCCAATTTCACCTAACAACTTACGCATATTAACGTTTGAATGGCCACCAGCAATCATGTCAATGGTTTGGATCAGGGTCACACCTGCACTTAGCATTGTAGCGATTTGTCTAGACAAAACAGCTATGTCAGCAGGTTTTATTTTCTCTCCACCTTTTCCAAACAGTGGTTTAGCTAATTTTTTAACTTTTTTTGCTGAAATACCCTGCCTACGAAGCTGATTTTTTGCTTCTATTACCGACATAGCCGATATTTCGCCTTTAACGACTTGGCCGTTTTTATTAGAGCCTTGATAAGTAAATGTTGTAGGTGTGGTCGTGGCCATAATTTGTCCCACTAAATATATTCTGAATCAAAAAGGCCCGGATATACCGGGCCTTTAATTTATTAACAATTCACCCTATTAACATAAGGTAGTTGGTGTACAAACACCAGCCCAAGTAATTACCTTGGTAGTAGCGTCTTGAGTAGGAGTTAACACAATTTTGTTTCCAGCCATACTAGAGCCATCACTCATATAAACAGCTTCAATTTCGCCATTAAGAGTGGTTAAACCATGGGCTGTAGCAGAAACTGTAATATCAGCTGGTACACTGTGACTACCAGCGTCACAATCAGCTAAGGCTTGGCCCATTTGCACACAGATTTCAACTGCAGTTTTCGCCGCTGATGTTGAGTTAGTCACTTCAGTAAAACGCGCTTTTTCTGTGTAAGATTGGTATGCAGGTAATGCAATCATTGCCAAAATACCGATGATAGCAACAACAATCATTAATTCGATTAGAGTGAAGCCAGCTTGATTTTTCATTTGTTTCATTTGAGTCATGTTCATGTTTTTCTCCAACACATTTGTGTAAATATATTAAGTTTTAAAAGTTGTTGCCGTTTGCCGATGAAGGCGTTGTTTTTGAATTCCTAATCAGTATAGAACGAGTTAAGCATCTGACAAGTATGTAAGAGCATACCTAAGTCTCAGGCAAAAAACGTCTGTACTAAGTTACAAGTTTTACATGACAATTTAAAGCGAGAAGTTTTTCAACCTTACTTTAATAATAGCAAAGATAAATCAATAGCTTGTACATTTTTTGTTAAAGCCCCAGATGAAATAAAGTCAACACCTAAAGCGGCTAATTCTTTTAATCTTTGTTTAGTAATATTACCGGACACTTCTAGTTGACACCGCCCATTATTCAGTTCTACAGCTTGTTTCAAGTCATTTAAACTAAAATTATCTAACATGACTATAGTTGCTTTTGCATCGATAGCTTGCTGAAGTTCAGTAATAGATTCAACTTCCACTTCAATTGGCAGCTCAGGATTATGCTGACGAGCTTTAGCTACTGCAGCTTGAATAGAGCCACAAGCCATGATGTGATTCTCTTTAATCAGGTAGGCATCATACAAACCTACTCTATGGTTTTGACCACCACCACATGTCACTGCATACTTTTGGGCGAGCCGCATGCCCGGTATTGTTTTACGAGTGTCCAACAATTTAGTTTGTGTGCCAGCTAGCTCTTCAACACAATCTGCTACTTGAGTGGCCGTTGCAGACAGTGTTTGCAAAAAGTTTAACGCTGTACGTTCGCCCGTTAATATATGTCTAGCATTTCCGCTTAGTGTAACGATCGTTTGATTAGCATTAAGTTGCTGTCCATCTTTTGCAAACCATTCCAACTGAATATCTGGGTTTAATTGTGCAAAGGTTTCTGTTACCCAAGCTGCCCCCGCTAAAATGCAATCTTCACGAGTAATGATTTTCGCACTAATAGAATGTTCTTTAGGAATTAAGTTGGCAGTAATATCTCCTTGATCAGGATCAAGTCCAGCTAAGTCTTCTGCCAAAGCAGTTTTCACCGCTTGTTTAATGTGGTTTTCTAACATGTTCACTCTTTAATATATTAATAATGTATGTTGCCCAATGTTGGGCTCTATTTAATTCTGCGGCTCAGAAGTTACGTAATATTAACCATTCTCCCTTCTGGGTGAATTCTAATTGTTTCAGTGCACTCATGCCTAATAATATTTGATCATCTTGCATTGCAGGGTTTAAATGTGCTGCTACATCGGTTAATTGAATGTCTCCTAGAGATAATCTTTGAATTCGCGTTTGCAAAACTTGTAAACGACCATTCGCTGTTTGCACCCAAGACGCTCTACCTTTGTGTAAATTTAATTGTTCAGCGAGGTGCATGGGTATAGAAACTTGCGTAGCTCCCGTATCCAACATAAAGACAACAGGTTGGCCATTAATCCCGCCTCCAGTTACATAATGTCCCGCCCTATTTTGCTTCAATTTAACCTCGGCAATGCCTGAAGAAACACTGCTAATTGGATCCGAATTAGGATTTAGTTGTTTTGCTAATTGATCATCAAATAAAAATGTAAGCAGAGCTAAGCCAATGATCCAAGCCATGATTAACATACCTTTACCTAATTTATTTTGTTGCATACTGTTTGTTATCCACTTATTTAGGTATTGATGGTTTTTTAATATAATCTCTGGGGATATCGCCGGTTAACGATTGAAAAAAAGCTTGTATGGCCAACGCATCATTTAGTGGCATTTCTCTACCTAATTCATATCGCGCCATTTTTTTAGCCGCATCCCACATACGTTTAGAAGAGCCGTCATGAAAGTACGGAGCCGTTTTTTCAATATTACGTAATGTCGAGACTCGGAAAAACATCTTGTGGCTCGTTCGCTGAGTATCATGGTATAAGCCCATATCTTTTTGATTAGGCCACGTTTCTTTGACGCCCGTTTTTTGAATCATCCTACCGCCAAAATTAGTACCAGTATGGCAAGAATGGCAATATTGACGATCAAACAAAAGCCCCCCTGTGATCTGTTCAGGCGTTAACGCATTATCATCACCCGCCATAAAAGCATCTATAGGCGCCGGGGTGACTAAACCATTTATAAAGCTCACTAACGCTTCAATAAGTTGTTGTTTAGAAAGATGCGTTACATTGAAAGCTTTATTTGATAACGCTTGATATGCCTGCAGTTGATTAATTTTATTCAACACTAATGTTATGTCTTGATTAGCCATTTCATCAGGGTGTGTCAAGGCGTGTTCTATATAGGCACTTAGAGTTTTAAATTGCCCAGTCCAACCATACAATGTCAGCCCTGCTTTATTATAGATGCTAGGGACATCCCGATTTGTTAAACCGTTTATCTTCAACTGTAAAAAGGTTTGTCCATTTGAGCCATAATTATCCAAATCATGACAGCCATTACAGGAGTACTCGCCTCCTTTAGAAAGCCGCGGGTCATAAAATAACGTTTTACCAAGCAATATTTTATCAAGTTGTTGTTTTTTTACGTCGCCTTCGGCTTGTAATGGCTTAAAAAAATGTCCGTACACATTTCTTAGTTTGTCTTTATCAGGAATGTTTCCAAAAACAAAAGAGCAATTAATCAACAAAAAGAAAGTAACGATAAATTTTTGCACAAATAAATCTCAACGGTAGTGATATCTTTGATATTGAACCAGAATGGAGGTTATTATCAATACTCAAACTAATAACACACTGATTCCGTGATAAAAAACGCAATTTTAACACAAGCTGAATATTACCCAACGACTCATTGGGATGAGAGACCCGATCCCCAAGATATTTCATTGCTTGTTATTCATAATATTTCCTTACCCCCAAATGAATTTGGAGGAGATTACATTCAATATTTTTTTACCGGCAAACTGGATCCATCCATTCACCCCTATTTTCAAGAGATATACAAAATGCGCGTATCTGCTCATTGTTTAATTAAACGTGATGGCAACATAATACAGTTTGTTCCTTTTGATAAGAGAGCCTGGCACGCGGGTTTATCTAGCTTTCAAGGTACCATTAGATGTAACGACTTTTCTATTGGAATAGAGATGGAAGGAGCTGATCATATTAGTTACACACAAGCACAATACGATAGCTTACATCGAGCCACTAATTTAATAAAAGACACTTATCCCAAAATCTCATTAGGCCGTATAGTAGGCCATAATGACATTGCTCCCGGTCGCAAAACCGATCCTGGATTTTCCTTTGACTGGGCTAAATATAGACAAGGCTTAAACAAGTGATATGATTTAAAGACAATGGGCTTACTGGTTCATCTTAGCCCTGTACGATACAAGTTTAATAAACACGTTTATCTAAGTTAAAAACTAAAAGAGAAATCACATGACACTCATTAGCCTATTACTCGTTTTATTAGTAGAACGAGTAACCACTAAATCACAATATTGGCAGGCAGAGTTTTACTCAAATAAATACACACAAAGTATTGAATCTGGTAATTGGTTAAACTCGTCATCTAAATCTTGGATGTTAATTTTAATCATTCTACTTCCTGTACTTATTACATATTTAATGGTTCAAGAGTTTAGTGGTGGCTTATTTGAATTAGTATTGAGTACGGCAATTTTGATGGTATGTGTGGGTTGTCCAAACGTTAGAGCTACGTATAAGTGTTTTTTAAAAGCTGCCAGTGAAGGAGATCTAAAAAGCTGCTCTATGTACGAGCAACAATTAAATGACAAACAAGACGGCAGTTCTTTTGGTCAAAACCTTGTATGGCAAAATTATCGCCACTACACCGCCGTAATTTTATGGTTTGCCGCTTTTGGCGCGGCAGGAGCCGTACTTTATGTTTTGATCAGAGATATAGAATCAAAACTGAATAAAGTTGACGAACAAGAAACTAAAAATCCAGCCGCATCTCAAGCGACATTCCTATTAAATATTGTGGATTGGTTACCTGTTCGAATTACCGCATTTGGCTTTTTATTAATTGGCCATTTTTCGAAAGCTTTCCCCACTTGGTTAGGTTACCTACCTGATCCTACTATCAACACTAAAACCTTGTTGTTAGATGTGTCAAAAAAGGCGGAAGAAATAGCACCAGACGAATCAGATTGCACAGAAGAACCTTGCACTTTAGTAAGGTTAGCTAAGCGAAATGTTATGTTTCTACTCGTAACCATCGCTATTTTAACACTTTCCGGTTGGATTAACTAAGTGGTCTTACCACAAAGAAAAAGCTAATTACCCTTTAATTAATAGAGACTTACCTACCTACCTAGTACTAAAGCGCCGTTACCTTTCAAATTTTTATTTACCCCAGCAAGAATGTCTACTAAGCTATCGGGCTAAATGGTCTTACCAATTTACCAAGCTTATATTAAAGGTTTGGTGTGACGGAAATATTAAATGCGCCGAGTGCAATCACGAAAAATATCTGATGACATTATGGAACAGTTAGAGTCCATGATGCTTGATGGTCGATTAGCAGCCGGGCAAAAGCTACCTCCGGAGCGTGCATTAACGGAACAATTTGAAGTGTCTCGCCCTTCCGTCAGAGAGGCTATTCAAAAGTTAGAAGCGAAAGGTTTAGTCATTCGTAAACAAGGGGGTGGCACATTTGTTTGTGATAACCGATTAGGCGGATTATCCGACCCTTTATTTGACTTGATGTCAAAAAACCCTAATTGCCAATTTGACCTATTGGAATTTCGTTTAGGAGTTGAAGGCATGGCGGCTTATTACGCCGCGATGCGTGGAACACCCAATGACTTAAAACAAGTGCAATCAAAATTTGATGCCATTAGTTCAGCTCAAATTGAAAATAACTTTAGAGTAGAAGCAGAAGCAGTATTTGAGTTTTTAATCTCAATTTGTGTTGCCTCTCGAAATACCGTGATTTTACATGTGGTTAGAAGCATGGGCAGTTTAATCACAGATAACCTTGAACAAAATATATCCATACTGGCGAAAAGCCCGGATATGTTTGAAAAAATGCGAGATTATCGTAAGAAACTATTATCAGCAATTTTAGGTGGAAAGCCACAAAAAGCGTGGAGCGAAAGCCATACGCACCTAACATTTGTTGAAAATGAATTAATGTTGCAAACACAAGAACGTAGTTCTATTCAACGTTCAGTAGGTCGAATGCAACGGTATACCTAAACGTTTATTTACGTATAGGTATATGTGAAAAACACTATGACTAGCGGTAAATTTAGTCATTTAATTATTTTTTTACACTACAACAATGGAGACTAAGTAAACATTATGTCTGAGCTCCCTAACATCGATTTAGATTCAGCCGAAACGCAAGAATGGTTAGAATCTTTGGAAGCAGTTTTGGAAAACGAAGGTCCAGAGCGTGCGCATTTCCTTTTAGAGAAGTTAATAGATCAAGCTCGTCGTAGCGGTACTCACCTACCCTTTGACGCGAAAACAGCTTATGTGAATACTATTCCCCCCTCGCAAGAGCCTAAAATGCCAGGTGATCAAACGATAGAAGCACGCATCCGAGCTGCTATTCGTTGGAACGCTTTAATGATTGTATTACGTGCCTCTAAGAAAGATTTAGAGCTAGGTGGTCATATCGGTAGTTTTGCTTCATCGGCCATGTTGTACGATGTAGGTTTCAACCACTTCTTTAAAGCACCTAATGCTCAGCAAGGCGGTGACTTTATTTTCTCTCAGGGCCACATATCTCCAGGTATCTATGCCCGCTCTTTTGTTGAAGGTAATTTAACAGAAGACCAGTTGAATAATTTCCGTCAAGAATGTGATGGTAACGGATTGTCATCATACCCTCACCCTCACTTGATGAAAGATTACTGGCAGTTCCCGACAGTTTCTATGGGACTAGGTCCATTACAGGCTATTTATACTGCCCGTTTCTTAAAATACTTAACAGACCGCGGTATTAAAGATTGTTCAGGCCAGCGCGTTTATTGTTACTTAGGTGATGGTGAAACGGATGAGCCAGAATCATTAGGTGCAATTGGTTTAGCGTCTCGTGAAGGTTTAGATAACTTATGTTTCGTAATCAACTGTAACTTACAACGTCTTGATGGCCCGGTACGTGGTAACGGTAAAATCATCCAAGAACTTGAAGGCACATTCCGCGGCGCGGGCTGGGAAGTATGTAAAGTTATTTGGGGTAGTTACTGGGATGCACTTATTGCTCGTGATACCTCAGGTAAGTTATTACAACTAATGAGCGAAACAGTAGACGGTGAATACCAAAACTGTAAAGCAAAAGGTGGCAAGTACACCCGTGAGAATTTCTTTAACAAATATCCTGAAACAGCGGCACTAGTAGCTAACATGTCTGATGAAGACATCTACCGCTTAAACCGTGGTGGTCATGATCCAGTTAAAGTATTTGCAGCATACCAAAAAGCCATGGACACTAAAGGTCGTCCAACGGTTATTCTAGCGAAAACTGTTAAAGGATTTGGTTTAGGTGCGTCTGGTGAAGCATTAAACATCGCTCACAACGTGAAAAAAATGGACGTAGATTCGATCAAACAGTTCCGCGACCGTTTTAATATTCCTGTTGCTGACGAAACCATTGCTGATTTACCTTACTTCAAATTCGACGAAGATAGTGTTGAATATAAGTACATGAAAGAGCGCCGTGAATCATTAGGTGGTTCATTACCGCAAAGACGTGAACAAGCTGAAGAGAAGCTTGAAATGCCTGAACTTTCAGTATTTGATGCAATATTAAAAGGTTCTGGTGAACGTGAAGTGTCTTCCACAATGACATTTGTACGTGTACTAAACAGCTTACTAAAAGATAAAAAAATTGGTAAACGTATCGTGCCTATCATTCCAGATGAAGCACGTACTTTCGGTATGGAAGGTTTATTCCGTCAAGTAGGTATTTACGCAAACGAAGGGCAAAAATATGTGCCTCAAGATGCTGACCAAGTTGCTTACTACCGTGAAGATAAAAAAGGCCAGGTATTACAAGAAGGTATTAATGAGCTAGGTGCAATGGCATCTTGGGTTGCTTCAGGTACGTCTTATTCAACTTGTAATGCTACGACTATTCCTTTCTATATTTACTACTCTATGTTTGGTTTCCAACGTGTAGGTGATTTAGCATGGGCTGCTGGCGATAGCCAAGCACGTGGTTTCTTACTAGGTGCCACAGCCGGACGTACAACATTGAATGGTGAAGGTTTACAACACCAAGATGGTCATTCACATGTGCAAGCTAACTTAATTCCAAATTGTGTCACTTATGACCCAACTTATGGATACGAAGTAGCAGTAATCGTGCAAGACGGTTTACGTCGTATGTATGGTGAAAACGAAAATGTTTTCTACTACCTAACATTAATGAACGAAAACTATCAACATCCAGCTATGCCGGAAGGTGACGACGTTGCTGCAGATATTATTAAAGGTATCTACAAACTAGAACGCGTTGAAGCCAAAAAAGCTAAGTCTAATGTTCAATTAATGGGCTCAGGTACTATCTTAAATGAAGTACGTAAAGCTGCGCAGATTTTGAGCGAAGATTACAATGTATCATCTGATGTTTATTCAGTTACTTCATTCAATGAATTGGCTCGTGAAGGTCAAGAAGTGATCCGTTGGAACATGTTAAACCCTGAAGCTAAGTCTAAGAAAGCACACATTAGTAATGTTATTACTAAAGACGCAGGACCCGCGATTGCGGCAACTGATTACGTGAAAGGTTATTCAGACCAAGTGCGCGCTTTCATTGAAACCGATTATCGCTGTTTAGGTACAGATGGTTTTGGACGCAGTGACAGCCGAGCAAACTTACGTACTCACTTTGAAGTGAATGCATCATATGTTGTGGTTGCCTCTTTATACGAGCTAGCAAATCGTGGCGAAATCGAGAAGAGTGTTGTAACCGAAGCGATTAAACGCTTTAACATCAATACAGATAAACTTAATCCACTTTACGCGTAATAGTGGCTAGATAAGGAATCTTATACATGTCTGATATTCAAAAAGTTCTCGTTCCTGACGTAGGTGGCGAAGAAGTTGAAGTCATTGAAATTTGTGTTGCCGTAGGTGACACACTCGAAGCTGACGAAGGAATTGTCACCGTAGAAACGGATAAAGCATCAATGGATATACCTGCCCCTTTTGCAGGCGAGCTAGCTAGTCTTTCTGTTGCTGTAGGCGACAAAATAAAAGAAGGCGATGCTATTGGTGAAATCAAGGCAGCTGGAGCATCAACCCCAGCAGCCGAAGAAGCACCTATTGCTCCAGTAGCAGAAGCACCGGCTCCAGCTGTTGAAGCTGCTCCTGTTGCAGCACCTGCTGCTAGTGGCGCGAGTGAAATAGTAGAAGTTGCTGTGCCTGATATTGGTGAAGACGGCGAAGTCGATGTCATAGACGTATTAGTTGCTGTAGGTGATGTGATTGAACAAGAAGACGGTTTGATCACACTAGAAACCGACAAAGCCACTATGGATGTGCCGTCAACTCACGCTGGTACTGTAACCGAAGTTTACATCTCTAATGGTGACAAGGTTAAACAAGGCACTTTAGTTATAAAGCTAGAAACAGCTGGCGGCTCGGCCCCTGCTGTCGAATCAGCACCAAGTGAAGCTGCGCCTAGCGCCGCAGCTCCAACTGAGAGTCCAAGTTCAGCGCCTGCCGCAAGCGAAGTGATTGACGTAGCCGTGCCTGATATTGGCGAAGATGGCGAAGTAGATGTCATTGATGTTTTAGTATCGATTGGTGATGTAATTGATCAAGAAGATGGTCTAATCACTTTAGAAACTGATAAAGCGACCATGGATGTG
This sequence comes from Paraglaciecola sp., assembly GCF_051252315.1. Lineage (GTDB taxonomy): Bacteria > Pseudomonadota > Gammaproteobacteria > Enterobacterales > Alteromonadaceae > Paraglaciecola. The sequence continues at coordinate 25,908 of NZ_JBPOFP010000015.1, forward strand.
CCTTCTACTCATGCCGGTACTGTTAAAGAAGTCTTTATTGCAACGGGCGACAAAGTTAAACAAGGAACTGTGGTAATTAAACTTGAAACCAAAGGTTCAAGTTCTGCTCCTGCAGCGCCAGCACCTGCTCCAGCAGCACCTGTTGCAGAAAAACCTGCACCAGCTCCAGCCGCTCCTAAAGCAGCACCCGTTCCACCAAGTGATTTTAAAGCATCAGGTCCAATTTATACCTCTCCGGCAATTCGTCGTTTAGGTACTGAATTTGGTGTTGATTTATCTTTGGTTAAAGGTACTGGCCGTAAAGGACGTATTCTAAAAGAAGACGTACAAGCATATGTGAAAGCTGCATTAGCTGCGCCTAAAGCGGCAGCTGGTGGGAATGCAATCGTTGGTGACAACGTGTTACAAATACAGCCAGTTAAACCAGTTGATCATAGTAAGTTTGGTGAAATTGAAGAAAAACCATTGGGTCGTATTCAAAAGATCTCAGGTCCGTTCTTACACCGTAACTGGGCAACTATCCCACACGTTACACAGTTCGACGAAGCCGACATCACAGAATGTGAAGCCTTCCGTAAAGAACAAAATGCTTATCATGCTAAAAAACAAACTGGCTTAAAAATAACGCCACTTGTATTTGTAATGAAAGCAGCGGCTCGCGCGTTAGAGAAGTTCCCTAATATGAACTCGTCACTATCTGAAGATGGCGCAAGTTTAATCCTTAAAAAGTACATCAATATCGGGATTGCGGTTGCCACTCCAGGCGGCTTAGTTGTTCCAGTGATTAAAGATGTGAACAAAAAAGGCATTGAAGAACTTTCTGAAGAGCTAATCGTTATCTCTAAAAAAGCCCGTGACGGAAAGTTAAAAGCTGCTGACATGCAAGGCGGAACATTTACTATTTCTAGCTTAGGTGGAATTGGCGGTACAGCCTTTACCCCAATCGTTAATGCGCCAGAAGTAGGTATTTTAGGTGTCTCTAAATCAGATATGAAACCTAAGTGGAACGGAAAAGAATTCGAACCACGCTTGATGGTGCCGTTAAGTTTATCTTACGACCATAGAGTAATTGATGGTGCTGAAGGTGCAGCTTTCTCAACTGAGCTAGCTAACAACCTCACTGATTTACGTAGATTAGTACTTTAATCAGGTACAACCAATAAATTTGGGAATACTTAAGTATTCCCCTTTTTATTCAAATAATTAAAGAATATATTTACTGTCCGTGATCAATAAGATGGGCAGTTACCAATAGGAAATTTGAGGTTCATATGAGCGATATCAAAACACAAGTAGTGGTATTAGGTGCAGGCCCTGGTGGTTATTCAGCAGCGTTCCGTGCAGCAGATTTAGGTTTAGACGTAGTATTAGTAGAAAGCCGCGAAACACTAGGTGGTGTATGCTTAAACGTAGGTTGTATTCCATCTAAAGCATTATTACACGTAGCTAAAGTGATTGATGATGCAGAAGCTATGGCATCACATGGTGTAACTTTTGGTAAGCCAGAAATCGACCTAGACAAAATTCGTGGTTGGAAAGAAAGTGTTATTGGCCAACTAACCGGTGGTTTAGGCGGCATGTCTAAAGCGCGTAAAGTAACAACTGTATATGGCTTTGGTAAGTTTACTTCTGACAAAACCATTGTTGTTGCTGGTAATGACGGAAAAGAAACGACTATCACCTTTGATAACGCCATCATTGCGGCTGGTTCTTCAGTGATTGATTTGCCTTTTATTCCAAATGATGACCCTCGCGTTATTGATTCAACAGGTGCTTTAGAGCTTAAAGATGTACCTGAAGAAATGTTAGTTTTGGGTGGTGGAATCATCGGCCTAGAAATGGGTACCGTATACAATGCATTAGGCTCTAACGTTTCAGTTGTAGAATTTGCTGACCAGTTAGTTCCTGCAGCAGATAAAGACATCGTTAAAATTTACACGAACTACAACAAAGAAAAATTCAACATTATGTTGTCTACTAAAGTGGTTGCTGTAGACGCGAAAGATGACGGCTTATACGTCACTTTTGAAGGCAAAAACGCCCCCGCAGAACAAGTTCGTTACGACAAGATCTTAGTAGCCGTTGGTCGTAAGCCAAATGGTGCATTAATCGACGCTGACAAAGCTGGCGTAAATGTAGACGAACGTGGCTTCATCAACGTGACAAACGAATTACGTACTAACGTAAACCACATCTTTGCCATTGGTGATGTTGTAGGCCAGCCTATGCTTGCTCACAAAGCTGTACACGAAGCACATTGCGCGGCTGAAGTGATTTCTGGTAAGAAACATGTATTCGACCCACGTTGTATTCCTTCAATCGCATATACCGATCCAGAAATGGCTTGGGTAGGTGTAACCGAGCGTGAAGCAAAAGAGCAAGGTTTAAAAATTGAAGTAGCTAACTTCCCTTGGGCTGCATCAGGACGCGCAATTGCATCTGCACGTACCGAAGGTAAAACCAAAATGATTTTCGACAAAGAAACAGGTCGAGTTTTAGGTGGCGCCATAGTGGGTATTAATGCCGGTGAAATGTTAGGTGAAGTATGCCTTGCAGTAGAAATGGGCGCTGACGCTGAAGATGTTGGATTAACGATTCACGCTCACCCAACCCTTAACGAATCAATCGGCCTAGCAGCTGAGATTTTCGAAGGTTCAATTACCGATTTACCTAACGCAAAAGCCGTTAAGAAAAAGAAATAAATTTACAGTTTATTGATATCTAAAGGACCGAAAGGTCCTTTTTTATGTGCATCATAAAAACACTTACATGAAGCGTTCAATGCTTCAATAACCAACTCCTTTCTTACAAAATGAAACAAAGTGTATTTTGCAGTTAACCTGACCAAACGGTACACTTTCGCCCTTGCGACAAAAAAAGCTCCAAAAAAAGAGGGCTATGTCGAAGCTCTAAAAATAAATAAAAGGTGAATCAGACAACAAGGCAATTACGCGATTGTTGTCGTTGAATTGCACCCATTGAAGGCAGGAAAATGAATAAAAGAAGTTTAATTGCGTTAGGCGTAAGCCTAGCCATGGGCCTGAGTGCCTGTACCCCAAGTAACAAATCAGAAATAGAAATCAAACAACAAACACCGGTTGAGTTGTCATCAGGCATTGATTTAACCGCAATAGACAAAGAAGTTCGCCCTCAAGACGACTTATTTCTTCATGTAAATGGTGCTTGGTTAAATGCGACGGAAATTCCTGCGGATAAGTCAGGATACGGTGTGTTTAACTTACTTTACGATGACACCCAAGAAAACCTTAAAACATTAATTCAAGAAGCCGCAAGCACCAAAGCAGATTTAGGTAGTAACACCCAAAAATTAGGTGATATGTATAATAGCTACATGAATATTGAATTAGCCAATAGTAAAGGGTTAAGTCCTCTGCAAGCTCAATTAGACAGCATAGCAAACATCAATACTATGCAAGAAGTCTCGCAAAAACTTGGTGAACTTTATGTATTAGGAGTAAGTGGCCCATTTAATTTTTACGTTTCTCCCGATGCAAAAGATCCAGAAGTGGTCACCATGTATTTATATCAAAGTGGACTGACATTACCTGATAGAGATTACTATTCAAAAGAAGAAGAAAAGTTCGTCAATTTTCGCGCAGCAACCGAAAAGTATATGGCAGATATTTTGGCTATGACAGAACATAGTGCACCTCAAAAAGCCGCCACTGACTTGATGAGTTTAGAAAGACATATAGCTCAACTGCATATTTCACGTGTTGAAAGCAGAGATGCAGAAAAAAATTACAATAAAAAAGCTGTTGAGGAATTAGATTCACTTTTAGGAAAGTTTGATTGGCGAGCTTATGCAAAGGCAAGCCATGTGGGCCAAGCTAAAGACTTGATTGTTAGAAACTTACCCTACTTTGAAAAGATGTCTGAGTTGTTCGAAAATCATGACCTACAGACTTGGAAAGATTATTTAAGCTTTAATTTAGTCGATACTTACGCAACCAAATTAAACCAAGAATTAGTTGATTTACATTTTGACTTTCACTCAACCACTTTAAAAGGCATTCCAGAACAAAGAGACCGCTGGAAAAAAGCGGTGTCTTCTACTAGTTCAATATTAGGAGAAGTATTAGGTCAACAGTATGTGGAACGTCATTTCACCCCTGAAGCAAAATCCAAGATGGATGCGTTAGTTGCTAACCTAACCAAAGCCTATGGCCAAAGTATTAAAGAATTAGACTGGATGACAGAAGATACCAAACAGGCCGCGCTAGAAAAGCTGTCTCTGTTTACCCCCAAAATTGGTTACCCAGAAAAATGGCGAGATTATTCAGATCTCACCATTACACCAGATGATTTAGTGGGTAACTATTTTAGTTACCATCAATTTGATCATATGCAGGATGTGGAAAAAATAGGTAAATCCGTTGATAAAACAGAATGGGGCATGACACCACAAACAATCAATGCGTATTTCAGTCCAGTTAGAAATGAAATTGTGTTCCCTGCTGGCATTTTGCAATACCCTTTCTTTAATATGGAAGCAGACGATGCCGCTAACTATGGGGCAATAGGTGCTGTCATTGGTCATGAAATCGGACATGGGTTTGATGACCAAGGTGCTAAATATGATGGCCATGGTAACTTACGCAGTTGGTGGACAGACAAAGATAGAGCTTCATTTGAGGTATTAGGTAAAAAACTTGTTGCCCAATTTAACGAATTTGAACCGATTGAGGGGCAAAAAGTAAACGGCGAGCTCACTTTAGGTGAAAACATTGGGGATTTAGCCGGTGTCACTATCGGTTATAAAGCCTATAAAATGTCTTTAGATGGAAAAGAAGCTCCTATTATAGATGGCTTAACAGGCGCACAACGTTTCTTTATGGGTTACGCTCAAGTATGGCGCAGTAAAGTTAGAGAAGACACCTTACGCGCTAGATTATTGAGTGACCCTCATTCTCCTGGAGAAAACCGTGTTAATGGCATAGTTCCGAACGTTGATGCCTTTTATGAAGCCTTTGACGTTAAAGAAGGAGATGCTATGTACTTAAAACCAGAAGACCGAGTTAAAATTTGGTAACACCTACAAATTAAGTATTTCTTATTGAAGGCCGCTAATTGCGGCCTTTTTTGTATTATAATGAAAGTATTAACGTTCACCTTCGCTCTTTGGGATAGATATTGAAGCAGATAGAGTTTTTTGAAATAAAAAGCCCTTGTATTGGCGTATGTGAGGCAGGACCAAAAGGTTATTGCATAGGCTGCTATCGCTCCAGAGAAGAAAGAATGCATTGGTTGAAGTTAGAACAAGACGTTCAAAGTAAAATAATAAAAGCCTGTGGTTTAAGAAAAAAACGCGCCAACCAACCAAAACGTCCCAAATCAAAGGAAAATTCAGTCACCCCTCAAATTGATATATTCAAATGATTGAAGAAATGTATTGATTTGATGTATTTACTCGCTCAGATGTTTATACTCAATTCAAGTTCGTGGATAACAATTAGCCTATGTCTTCAATTAACCCTATGGAAATCGCTAGAGCAGCTAGCCAATCATTTGCATTACCCGACGTATGTACGCGTATTCGAGGGATGCTTGATGACAACACTTCAAATTTAGACGATATTGGTAATCTTATCGCCCTAGACCCTGCCTTAGCGTCAAAATTATTAAAATTAGCAAATAGCCCGCTTTTTAGGTTCGAATCTCAAATCGATTCTCTAGGCAAAGCCATCAATATTATTGGTGGAGAAGCCCTATATAATCTAGTGATGGTTGAAACGGCCAGCTCTGCATTTGAACACTTCAGTAGCAATGTAATAAATTTGAAGCGCTTTTGGTTGCAAAGTATTTATTCCGCATTAGTAGCTAAACATATCGCTAAAATTGTCAGAATTAGAGGAAGCGAACGCTTTTTTCTATTAGGCTTATTACATAACTTAGGTGAGTTACTGGTTGCATTACAATCACCTAATCTTGCAATTGAATGCAGCAAATACAGTAAAGAAGTGTCTCCATGGAAACTTCAACAACAAGTTTTAGGCTTCCACTACGCTACTTGTAGTGCAAACTTGTTAGAGTATTGGAAATTGCCAGCTCAGTTATACCTACCTGTACAAAGCGCACATGATGAAAATAAAGCCTTACAAAACAAAGAAGCCGCTGTGGTGTATTTTGCAGTTCGTGCTGGTTTAGCCTTGTCCAATGATGAATTATATTCTGTCAGCGAACTCGTATCTCCGAAAGTCGTTCAAAGCCTAAATTTAAGTGAAGAAGACATTCAAGATGCAATTAAGTATGCATTTATGGAAGCCGAAGGGGTATTAGGTGTGATGGGCCCAAAGTTTAAATAAAAATCTACATCTTTATAAAAACCAGTTACAATTGACGGAATTTTTGCCAACTACCCCATTTTTACCTCATGAAAAAAGTTCTATTCATCATAAGTTTGTGTCTACCGCTTGGTGTTAATGCGAAACCCAACTTTATGCGTTCTTTGTATATGGCCGACAAACCGAATTACAAAGCTGATGAAGAACTTTCAATGGTCGGTGAGTTTGGTTTTATCTTTGCGAATGGCAATACTAATGCATCGACTTTAAAAGCCCGTTTTAATGCCAGCCAAGAATTAAAAGATTGGGAATACCAAATAACAGGTGACACCTTTTACAAACAAAGCAAAAAAACTGTCAATGGCGAATCAGTTAAAGCCACCTCAGCACAAAAGTTATTTATTTCAACCCAAGCCGACTACAAATTATTAGACCCTAACAATCGAATTTTTGTGTATGCAGAATATGAGAAGAAACGTTTTAGTGGATTTCGTTATCAAGCCGCATTAGCCACAGGTTGGTCTTCTCGACTTTGGCGTAACAATCAAAGCGAATTAAAATATAGCGTAGGCCCAGGTTACGCGTTGGCAGAAGTGGAAGAAAATAGCAAGAAACAAGAATATAGAGGCCTGATTGTGCGGGCTGCAATGGAATATAAACGTAAATTTTCTAAACACGCCACCTTCAGACAATTTTTAAGTACCGAGGCCGATCCTGATTTTACTAAAACTCGATCTGAAACAACTTTATCGACAAAGTTGAATGGTGCCTTGGGCATGAAACTAAGTTTTATCATGAATCACGATACGGGGGTCGCCCAAGGACGTGAGGAATTGGATACACAAACTGCAGTCACTTTGGTGTATCAATTTTTTTAGAAAACTAGGTGTTCACTAATCATCACTCCAGAATAACGATTTCGATTCGCCGAGATTAACTCATACATTTACTTATGTTGTTTTAAATAAAATTCAATATTCATTATTAATTTAATGAGAAAAAATTCAATATTTTAGGTAAACTGCGCGCAATTTATTTTAGAACTAAAGGTTAATTAATTTAGCCAATGTACGAGAGAATTAACATGCAAAAATCTTTAATTTTATTAAGTTTATTAGCTGCTACTCAAGCAGTTGCCGCCGATAAAGAAAAACCATTTTCAATGGACGGTGAATTTGGTTTTATTTCGACTTCAGGTAATACAGACACCACCTCAATTAAAGGTAAGTTGTCTGCTCATCAAGAACTTGAAATGTGGAGCAACGACTACAAAGTAGAAGCTCTTTATAAAAAAGACGAAGTCAATGAAGAGTCAACAACTACAGCTCAAAAATACTTTTTGTCCGGTCAAGGTAACTATAAGTTAACCAACCCAGACCATCGTATATTTGGTTTCGTATCTTACGAAGATGACAGGTTTAGCAGTTTTGATTACCAATCTACCATTGCGGCAGGTTGGTCTCAGAAAGTTTGGCAAGACGATAACAGTAAATTTAATTACAGTATTGGTCCGGGTTATTCATTCGCTAAACGTCAAACCGGTGAAAGTGAAAACGGTGCAATAATTAGGGCTTCGTTAGGATATCAACTAAAAATATCTGATAATGCTCAATTCAAACAATTAGTCAGTACTGAAGTAGGTAGTGACAATACAAAATCAAAATCATCTTCATCTATCTCAGCTAAGATAAGTGAAGGCTTTTCACTTAAAGTGTCTCTGGTATTAGATCACAACTCTGACGTTCCAGATGGAAAAGAAAACTTAGATACACAAACTGCTGTAACCTTAGTGTATACATTTTTCTAAACTCGAAAAATTCATGTTCATCGCTAACAGGTCACCTGTTAGCGATTCTTTTAGTTTTCCCAAGAATATTGAACTACCAACATGCTTTGTTGCTGATTTATTTTAGCTCTTTGGTCAAGTGATACTCTATTTTCAGCAGTATTACGATTTATATGATGTTCAATACCCAATTGCCAATTGTTATTAAGCGTATATCGCCAAGCAAATGTTAACGCTTTTCCGTGACTGCTATTAAGATCCCATGGTATTAGGTCATCTTCTTTCACTTCAAAATTATCATATCGCACGGTCATTCGATGTTGCTTTGTATTATGACTTAACAGCAAATACCAAGCATCATAATCAACATAAACGGAACGTTCACCCATAGTTGTTGACCCTGTAAGCCATTGACTAATCAGTCGCGTATTTTTCGAAAACCTGTGTTGTAGGGCAAATGAATGAAACTTAGTACGCCATGCATATAAGCGCGGTTCATTTAAGGCCAGAGGGTCGGCTTGATTATCGTAAAAATAATAACGAAACCGCGTTTTTTGATAATAATCTATATGTGTTCCGAGGTAATAACCGACATGGCCGTCAAATTCATGAAAAGGTTCTACGTAATCAGGATGAAATATCCTGTCTTGATCAACGACACTCGGATATCGGGCAAAAGGCACACTGTCGTTATTCAAACTTTGTCTGTCGTGTAAAGCAAAACCGCGCCAACTGAGTAACGTACCCAGTGGGTCATTCCCCTTAAATGCTGCACCTCTAAATTCCCAAGAGAATGCACTTCTTCTTGACCTGCCAGGGCTATACAAGGTCAATTCAACTGCAGGCGTTCTGAGCTCTTCTCCAAGCCAACTATTTATTGCCGATTGAGTGTAGGTATAAGGTGATAACCATCCCAAATCTACATTTTCTAAGGACATTTTAGGATAAAAGAATCCAGCTCTTGCACGCCACCTTAAAACACTATTTGATAAAGGTTTGTAGTTAATTTGAGCTTGAGTGAGCCCCAAATTTTGTTCACCTTTTTGATAAACGTTACCCACGATCTGGTAACTTATACCACTAGCATATGAGTCAGAAACTTGAAAAACACCTTGCTGTAAATTAATACCATTATTTGAGTAAGCTAGGATACCTGTGCCATGCTCAAACCAAGAAGTATGATCGTCGGCAAACACATAGTTAACTTGTACTACACCTTTTACTTCAACCCCATTGGCTTGAAAAAACATATTAGATAGCAATAAAATGACACTAACAAACGCCTGTTTCATTGGTTATTAATCTACTTATTTATCTTGATTAAAATGATGATACCACTCATTAAAAAACTGGGCAGGCATGGCTTTCGTTAACCCTCCAGTACCTTGATACAAGTATACTCTTAGGTAATGCCTAACTATTCTTAAAGTGGCGCTTATTCTTTTGCCTATTATTCATAATCAGAAAATTCATCTAACTGTTCATATTGATACAAATTAGGTAATAATTTCTTATTAAGTTTCACGACTAATTGGCCTTTTTTGTTTTTTATCGTCACGTTTTTGCTTAACTTTTCTATATCGTCTTGAATTAATGGACTCCATACCTTTATCACATAATCTCCAACAGGGAGATCCAGTGACACCTTTCCTTCCATATCAGTTTTAGAAAAATAAGGTGTATCGACAATATACACATATCCCAACATCCAGTCGTGAACATTACAACCGAGTTCAACAACTCCTGTTTTTGAAAACAACAAAGGGTCGGCCTGTAAATCTTTATATAACTGTAATTCAAAGGTTTTGGCTGGAGAAAAAGAATATACGTGATGTTTAATCGAATCCGAATTAGGAAACTGAACTAATGTGTTTTTTTGCACCGCTAAAATATGCGGAACAAATTGAGTGTCTATCTGATCCATTATGGCCGTTTTTTTAGCAACCACTGGCGCATTGAGCATTTGAGGCTCTAAATACACCACCACATTTGCCACGCCCTTTCCATAAGAGTCTAGTACTTGAATCGATTGAGGGGCTGACTGTGCCAAAAATGAAAAGGCGAATAAAGGAATACTAAGTAAGTGTTTTAACATTTTAGGTTGTTTATCTCTAGCGGCAAAGGTTGTTATAAATATTCAGTTCTCACTAAAAGAACTAGACAGACAATAACCTAAAAATCGTTCAACCAAGAGCTTTAATATTTTATTCGCTTAATTTTTCTAACACAGTATTCGCAGCTGCCACTTGTTCAGCGCTGCCTTTTTGAATTATTTCGTCCAACAATTCACGGGCTGAGTCTTCTTCACCAATTTCAATATAGGCGTGTGCTAAATCTAATTTAGCGCCGATACCGTCGTCAGCGTCGACGTCTATCATTTGCAAATCATCTTCTTCAGCAACAAAAGGCTCTAAAGGTATGTCTAAATCTAGATCTTGCTCTTCATCAGGCTCTGATGAATTACTTTCATCTAATAAGGCTGCCACATCTAAAAAGTCTTCTTCGTCTACATCGTCTTTGGTGATGTCTTCTTGAGATGATTCATCTAATAAGGCACCAATATCAATATCAGAATCTAGCTCACCTTCAATGTTTTCTTCGTCTAGTTCTTCAACCGTCTCTATGCTATCGAGTAGTTCGTCGAAACTAGCGCCTTCCAGTTCTTCTAAAGCCGCCGAGTCATCATTATTGGTATCGTCGTCTAACCAATCACCAAGGCCTGGTAAATCTGCTAACTCTTCATTTTCACTAGCAGCAGAATCTTCAGACATAGACTCTTCGGTAAATTCCCCTAAAGCTTGTTCTAAGGACAAATCATCAAGATCTGACGATGTGCTCAGATCTTCGTCAACTTTAACCGCTGGTGTATCTTTTTCGTCTGAAGTTAAGAAGTCATCGGCCATTGAACCAAACTCAAGATCATCTAATGAACTAATGGACGTTGATTCGTTGGAGGTCAAATCCTCTAACACTTCATCTAATTCTTCATTTTCAAAGTCTTCAAGGGCTTTTTCTAGTTGATCCTCATCTAAAGCACTGTCACTTGCACTCAAATCTTCAAGTTCGGAAAACACCTCGGACTCAAACTCTAAACCATCATCAACTTCTAGCTCTGCTTCTGGTTCAGGCTCTTCACTTGGCTGAAGCTCTACTTCCGATTCAGCTTCAATCTCTGGTTCAAACTCTTCACTTGGCTGAGGCTCTACCTCTGTTTCAGCTTCAACTTCTGGTTCAGGCTCTTCAACTGGCTGAGGCTCGACTTCCGGTTCAGCTTCAATCTCTGGTTCAGGCTCTTCACTTGGCTGAGACTCTACCTCTGCTTCAGCTTCAAGCTCTGGTTCAGGCTCTTCAACTGGCTGAGGCTCTACTTCTGCTTCAGCTTCAATTTCTGGTTCAGGCTCTTCACTTGGCTGAGGCTCTACTTCCGGTTCAGATTCAGGCTCTGATTCAACTTCAATCTCTGGTTCAGGCTCTTCACTTGGCTTAGGCTCTACCTCTGCTTCAACTTCAATCTCTGGTTCAGGCTCTTCACTTGGCTGAGGCTCTACTTCCGGTTCAGCTTCAAACTCTGATTCAGGCTCTTCACTTGGCTCAGGCTCTACCTCTACTTCAGCTTCAATCTCTGGTTCAGGCTCTTCACTTGGCTGAGGCTCTACTTCCGATTCAGCTTCAACCTCTGGTTCAGGCTCTTCATTTGTCTGAGGCTCTATCTCTGCTTCAGCTTCAATTTCTGCTTCAGGCTCTTCAACTGGATGAGACTCTACCTCTGCTTCAGCTTCTAGCTCTGATTCAGGCTCTTCATTTGGCTGAGGCTCTACCTCTGCTTCAGCTTCAAGCTCTGGTTCAGGCTCTTCACTTGGCTGAGGCTCTACCTCTGCTTCAGCTTCAAGAGCTGGTTCAGGCTCTTCAACTGGCTGAGGCTCTACCTCTGCTTCAGCTTCAAGCTCTGGTTCAGACTCTTCAACTGGCTGAAGCTCTATTTGTGCTTCTTCGTTAGGTTCAGCAAGTTCATCTAATACTTCTGTTAAAAGGTCTTCGTCTACTTCTTCAGCAATCGAATCTAACTCTTGAATACCATGCTGAACATTTTCAGGGGTTGATTCTTCCTCATCTTCTTCGTCCGGCAACATTGCGCGCATTTGCTCAACTTGCTCTAACTCGTCAATCAACGTACCGGTAACATTATCTAATTCTTCGTTTTGTGAGGCTATTTCTTCGTCTAATTTTTGTAGCGCTTCCTCATTTATTTCTTCTGACTCATCTACCAATGGGCTAACTGGTACACTTTCTTCCTGTGGTTCATCTAATAAGTCATCAATACTAATTTCAGGTTGTTCATTTTGATCTAACACTGCTTGTATTTCAGTGTCTTCAGTTAGTTCATCAGCAACCTTGTCTAACGATTCTTCTGTTAAATCATCGTTATCTGACTCGGACGTTTCTGCAACATCTTCAATCAGCATGTCCTCTACATCATCACTAGCTTGAACTTCAGCTAACAAATCTTCGGGATCATCTAATGGACCATCATCTTCAACAGCCGCTAATAAATCTTCTTCTTCATCTTCACCAAATAAGTTATCGAGATCATCCTGTTCAATAACTTCAGCGCCTTCTTCAAACTCTTCTTCGAGTAAATCTTCGCCTAGGTCGTCAAAAATTTCACTCTCTTCATTCTTATCCTCATCATCATCTAAACCTTCACCTAGCTCATCCGACAGGACATCATCCAATAAATCATCATCACCGAACAAATTGTCGTCATCTAACTCATCTTCTAACTCATTAGACAACTCAGCACTTAATGCGTCAGATAAATCATCCATTTCCACTGCATGTTTATCTAGCGGGATATCAGCAATAAGGTCTTCTTCTACAACTTTAGCGGGTGCAGATTTGCGTTTAACGAGCCAAAACGCCAAACCACCTAAAATCATAATGACCGGTAACATGGATAATAAAATTAGGTTTATTGGGTCATTTAACCAGCTAGATTCTTGTTCGACGATCTCTGCGTCTTTAGCGGCTTTATCTAAACGTGCTTGGGCTAATAGTTCTTCAACACTTTTATCAATTTGGCTAACTTTTTCATTACTCTGTACACCTTGATCTCGCATTGCATTGAGGTCGGTATCAACTTTATCTAAACGTTCAAATAACTTTTTGTTTTCGTCTAAAATTGATTGCACACTGCTTATAGATTCGGCAAATTGTTTCCTAATGGCCATAAACTGGCGAGTTTGTGCCTCGTTAATAGCACCTAATCTTTGTTCGATTTGATCTTTTGTTTGCTCAAGATCGGTTCTACTTGCCGCTACCTTTCCGCGGCTTGAGGTTCCTTTGATATTTTTAGCAGAAGAGTTAGAACTGGCAGATGCGGGTTGCCAATTCTGCGCATCGTTTTCAGCCCGTTCAAATGCGTCTTGTTTTTTTATTCTCGCAATGTAACGTTCGGATGGTAATTTAAGAACAGAGCCATCTTTTAAAAGATTTAAATTGTTATTCTCAAACGCATCGGGATTCAATTCCTGGATGGCTACCATAACCTGATAGACAGAAAGAGATTTGTTTTGTCTATAACGTTGAGATATCTGCCATAGGGTATCTGAAGACTCAATTGGTCCGTAGGTGATACCTGAAAACTGCTCGGTTGAGTTTTTAGGTCCTTTTAATTCGACCTGTTCAAAATCAGCGGCATAAACGGCAGTTGAAACAAAAGTCAGTAATATGACTAGTTGTGCCGTTATTTTTCGCAAATTCATAGAGTTCCTTTTTGACCCAAAGGTTTAAATTGTTGCTTTTGGTTAACTATTGGATAACCAACAGAACACTTGGCGGCTTGCTCGACCATAGTTAACTCAAACAAAACTTTTTGTCGTTATAAATTAAACAGTTAATTGTTCTTAAAAATAGTCAATTTAATGACATATTTAATTTATTTACTAGCAATTTAGCAATTCGTATTCCAAGTTTACTGAAACTGGTACTTTTCACCAACTATAAACTAGATACACTGTTTGATCTATAATACATAACACTTTGATTGGAGCTCTAAAATACCGTCAACGTGCAGCTAAAATAATATCAATACTTGTATGTTTAATCGGCAGTAAGAGAAAAATCATTAGAGCCACAATGGGATTGTGGCTCGAGGTGCTTAAATAACTATTTTTTACATGTAGTCGCGAACTAACACTTCAGCAATTTGCACGCTATTTAGCGCTGCGCCTTTACGTACATTGTCAGAAACTACCCACATATTAATGCCATTTGGATGAGAAATATCATTTCTCACGCGGCCAACAAAAACACCGTCTTTACCACTAGCATCGCCAACTTGAGTTGGGAATTCTTCCCTGTCAGCTCTTAATTCAATACCTGGTGCATCTGCCAATAAAGCCTTAACTTCTTCTGCATCAATAGGTGAACGAGTTTCAATATGAATGGCTTCACCATGACCAAAAAATACCGGTACACGTACCGCTGTTGGGTTAACCAAAATAGTTTCGTCACCCATAATTTTTTTAGTTTCCCACACCATTTTCATTTCTTCTTTGGTGTAGTCGTTATCAGTAAACACATCAATTTGCGGGATAACGTTAAAAGCGATTTGACGACTGAAAGATTCAACCTTCACTTCTTTACCGCTTAACAAATCAGCTGTTTGTTTGGCTAATTCGTCCATGGCTTCTTTGCCCGCTCCAGACACACCTTGGTACGTAGAGACATTAATTCGATCAATACCAACAGCATCTTGAATCGGTTTTAACGCGACCATCATTTGGATAGTTGAACAGTTTGGATTAGCGATAATATTACGATTACGAAAATCAGCTAAAGCGTGAGGGTTCACTTCTGGCACCACTAAAGGAATATCAGGTTCGTAACGGTAATGAGAGGTGTTATCGATGACAACACATCCAGCTTCAGCGGCAATAGGAGCAAATTTTTCAGAAACACTGCCACCAGCAGAAAAGAAACCAATTTGAACCTGACTCCAATCAAACTCATCAGCATTTAAAACTGTAACTTCTTCTCCCTTGAAGGTCACCTTACCACCTGCAGATCGTGCGCTCGCTAATGGATAAAGTTTGTTGACCGGAAATCCTCTTTGTTCAAGAATTTCGATCATATGTTGTCCTACTAATCCAGTAGCGCCCAACACTGCGACATCAAAGGCCCGAGACATGTTTACATTACTCCTAAAATTTAAATTAAATAATTATATTGGTAGTTTTTTGCGCTTATTATTTTAACACAAAAATCCAAGGTCGTAGATTGCCTTCGAATGAGCAAAATTTCCAGTATTAACCTGTATTGCAGAAAACTCTCTTCTTATAGGATAGTGTTTTCGGATATATCTAAACTGCTCACCACTATCAACCAATTGTTTAAATTGACGGTCATCTTCGGCAATATTGTAGACATCTAACACCAAATCAGCCAATAAAGGCCAAAAGTCGTGATTATTTTCAAGCTTGACGTGACTTTTATCTGCGGTAGGTAAATAATCTGACAGCTTTTTGTTAGTAGGCGCTTGTATCAATTTGCACAAAGCGCTGTACAACATCTCAGTTCCTCGCGCTTTCCCTTCAATGGTATGACCGGCAATATGCGCAGTGGCTAACCTGGTGTAAGGAATAAGATCCAATTGAATATTCGGCTCATTATCCCAAACATCTAACACTAAATGAAATGTGTGACCTTGTTGAAAAAGTTCTAGAACAGCCTGATTGTCTAAAACTTCACCTCGACATGCATTGATCAAAATTTGTTGTTCGTTTAGTTGCGACAACCTCTCCCTATCAAACATATTTTCAGTAGGATAAAGCCCGTCTTTAATCCAAGGTACATGCAAACTAATCACATCACATTGCATGATTTCTTGCATGTCTACAAAGTCACGAGAATCGCCTGCAGCTTGTAAAGGTGGATCACATAGTTTGTACTTAATGCCTAATGCAGTTAAGTGTTTCGCTAGCGCAGTACCAACATGCCCTGCCCCGACTATACCAACCGTTTTTCCTTCAATCTTCCAATCAAACTTTGATTGCATGACAAACAAAGTACTTAATACATACTCAGCTACGGCGACAGCGTTACAACCACCAGCCGAAACAAAAGGAATACCTTTAGTTTGCAAGAAATCTTTATCTACGTGGTCAGTGCCAGCCGTTGCTGTACCAACAAATTTAAGTTTATTGGCCTTGGCTAATAATGTAGGTGTGACTTTAGTCGTTGAACGAGTTAATAAAACATCGGCATCAGCAATCATTTCAGGGGTAATAGTTTTGTGTGAAAACTTCACACTCTCACCCAAGTCAGAAAAGAACTCAGCCGCATATGGCATACTGTCTTCGTAATATATTTTCATTAAATAATAGCTAATCGAATCATCAGAATAGCCACATTATTACACGTACATTTGTGGTTCAATAATCCAAATGGCTCTTAGTTATTATATCCAGGATTAGTTCTATCCAATTTACGTAAGATACCCGGCCACGCCAATGTACCACCAGCGGAGCGTGTAACTTGTTTTGCTTGAGCTTGGATACCTGCCAAAATTTGTTCTGGAATAACAACTAAGTTTTGTCCGGTAGATTGTGCTTTAAGCTGAATTTGACAAGCACACTCCAATAAATACATATAAATAAACGCATCTGCAATCGTCTCTGCACAGGTTAACAGACCGTGATTACGCAAGATCATAAAGTTAGTTGTGCCGAGATCAGCCACTAATCTAGACTTTTCATCCTCGTTAAGCGCCACTCCTTCATAGTTATGATAAGACAAAGAAGACAACGCAAACAAAGATTGCTGACTCAAAGGCAACAAGCCATTTTCAGTAGCAGACACAGCAATGCCAGCAGGCGTATGAAGGTGCATAACACATTTAGCATCTTCTCTAAATTCATGCACAGCACTATGTATGATAAATCCAGCAGGATTAATATCATATTCAGATTCCATGACTTTATTGCCCTGTAAGTCCACCTTAACCAAACTAGAAGCTGTCACTTCTTCAAACATCATGCCGTAGGGATTAATTAAAAAATGGTGATCTGGACCGGGAATACGCGCTGATATGTGGGTAAAGACCAAATCATCCCAACCATACATAGCCACAGCACGATAACACGCAGCTAAGTCTACGCGGGTTTTCCATTCTTGCTCGCTTACTAAATCTTTTACCGAAGAAGTCATATTTACACTCTATTAATTTGAAGTTTCGGCTTTAGGTTATCGAGACAACTTAGTTTAAACTGTCGCCTATGTGACAATTGAATGAATTTCAATCTAATCGAGGTTGCCATGGCCAATACAGAAACGTTCACTTTTGAGTATATGCACAACATACTTTCTTCAAGTCAGTGGTTTTGCAGCTTACCAGATAGGTTAGCAACAACCTTGATTGAACAAAGTAAAATCAAAACCTTAAACGACCAACAATGTCTGCACCAAAAGCATGACCTAGCTGATGGGTTTCATTGTGTTCTCAGTGGTCGTATCCGCATTAGTAACTACAGTTTAGAAGGTAAAGAGTTGGTACTCACTTGGATGCAACCCGGCAATTGGTTTGGTGAAATATCTTTATTTGACGGTTTACCTCGTACCCACGACGCCCATGCTGAAGGTGTAACCACTTTACTCAAATTATCCAAGAGCAGCTTTGATGAAATACTCAAAAAAAACAGCCAATGGTACCCATACTTTATGAACTTATTGTGCCAACGTTTACGTACAACTTTTATGTTAATCGACGAAACGGGATGTTTGTCTTTAAAAGGGCAGCTTTGTAAAAGGTTGTTATTAATGCAACAAGGGTTGGAGCTACAAAACAACCCACAACAAAACTATGAATTAGTCGTATCACAAGACACGTTAGCTCAATTAATTAACAGCACTAGGCAAACAGTAAATCGGATTTTACAAGAACTACAGGCTAATCAAGTAATCAAACTTAAGTATGGAAAACTAGTCATTTTAAATACAAAACAACTCGAAAAATTAAGCCAAATGTAAAGTTATAAAAGTCTCTTCATAATTTAATCGAACTAACAATTCTTAATTTTTTGGCATAAACAGAGCAACCCTGAAGATACAAAATTTGAACATGCTGTTATCCAAAAACAAAAAATAACTCTAATAATGAATTTGGCAATATGAATTTTTTACAGAATCCATACAATGGTCAAATCATAACAATTAACAAGTGATTAACATATGACTGCCAGTACCAAAAAACTCTCTGTCACCGAAAAAATTGGCTATAGCTTAGGTGATTTAGCCGCAAACTTGGTTTTTCAAACCTTAGTCACATTTATTGCATTTTTTTACACTGATGTTTATAAAATTCCCGTTGAATCAGCCACTAAAGTTATTTTTATCTGTGGACTTGTCGCTGCATTTTTCAACCCGGTTATGGGTATGATTGCCGATAGAACTCAAACCCGCTGGGGTAAGTTCAGACCATGGATATTATGGACAGCAGTACCTTTTGGGGTGCTCGCATTAATGGCATTCAGTACGCCAGATTTTGGCCCAGACGGTAAGATCTATTACGCCTTTATTACCTATTTGTTATTGTTATTAGTTTATTCTGCCAACAACCTCCCTTATTCAGCCTTAAGTGGTGTAATCACTGGCAATATGCAAGAACGTAACAGCATGTCTGCTTATCGATTTGTAGCGGTAATGGTTGCCCAGTTTATTATTCAAGTATTACTGCTGCCGTTGGTGCTGATAGCTGGCGATGGAGACAAAGCGTTGGGCTTTGAGAAGGTTATGACTTTCTTATCAATAGCTGGCGTTATCATGTTTTTAATTACCTTTTGGACCACCAAAGAAAGAGTGGTACCCAAACCAGAACAAAAGTCGACTATTGCCGAGGATCTTAAAGATTTATTCAGTAATAAACCTTGGATCATGATGTTGATTATCACCATACTAGTTTTTGTCACCTTAGCCTTAAAAGGCGGCATGTATATTTTCTATTTTGAAAATTACCTAGATGCTGCACAAATAGCCCTATTTTTAGAAAACGTTGGTTTTAATAGCTTTATAAATGGTTTAAATAATGTATTAACCAGTATTGGTTTAACCGAGTTTAAGTGGCCTGAAGATCCAGCCACGTCTGGTTTTGCTTTGTTTAATGCCGGTGGCATTATTTTTATGATTATTGGCATTGGTTTTTCTAAATCCTTTGCAGATAAATACGGAAAACGTGAAGTATTTGGTGCTTCGCTATTTATGTCGACCCTATTTATTTCGGTCTTCTATTTCTATCCACCTGACGCCATTGGCACTGTCTTTACCTCGCAAATATTACATGGCTTTTTCTACGGTATTTCTACCCCATTATTGTGGGCCATGATTGCCGATGTAGCTGATTATTCTGAATGGAAAACTCACCGCAGAGCAACCGCCATTATATTTTCGGCCATGATAGTCGGGCTAAAGGTTGGACTTACTCTAGGCTCATCAATACTTGCTAGCATTCTTGATTATTATAATTACAGCGCAGATTTGGTGCAGCAAATGCCAGATACCATCAACGGTATTAAGTTATCGGTTAGCATATTTGCCTCAATCCCATTTTATTTGGCAGTAGCCTGTCTATTTGCCTACAGCATTAACAAAGCAATGGAACAACAAATAGAACGAGACTTGACCGCTAGACGCCAAGCAGATTAATCCCTTACATTCAAATTAGTCAGTAAAACCTAAGCACAACCACACTATTGGTTGTGCTTATTAAAACAATGAGTACAAAACATGTCTGAAGAGTTATTACCTAAAGAAGAACTACAAGCCTTAAAAGCCAAGGCTATTTCTCAACCACTAGTTGAAAACATATATACAGCTGATCCTTCAGCCCATGTATTTGACGGGAAAATATATATTTATCCATCTCACGACATTGAAGGTGGCATTCCATTCAATGACAACGGCGATCACTTTGATATGCAAGATTATCATGTGCTTTCAATGGAATCCTTAGACAGTCCTGCGGTAGACAATGGTGAAGCATTACATGTTAAGGATGTACCCTGGGCAGAACGACAAATGTGGGCACCAGATGCAGCTAAAAAAGGGGGTAAATATTATTTGTATTTCCCAGCGAAAAAAGCCGATGGAATATTTCAAATTGGAGTTGGCGTCAGTGATTCTCCAGTAGGCCCATTTAAAGCCCAACCTGAAGCGATTAAGGGTAGTTACACTATAGATCCTGCGGTTTTTGAAGATGATGACGGCGAGTTCTATATGTATTTTGGTGGCATTTGGGGCGGTCAGTTGCAAAATTATCGCAACAATGAATATCAAGCAGACAGAGATGAGCCGGAAGATAATGAACCAGCTTTAGGCCCTATCATTGCAAAAATGAGCAATGACATGTTGGAGTTTTCAGAAGTCCCTCAAGAAATCCAAATCTTAGATGAAAATGGTCAGCCTTTATTAGCTGGAGATCATGATAGACGATTTTTTGAAGCTGCTTGGATGCATAAATACAACGGAAAATATTACTTTTCTTATTCTACAGGTAACACCCATTTTTTATGTTACGCGACAGGTGATAACCCATACGGTCCTTTCACTTATGGCGGCAAGATAATGGAACCAGTATTAGGTTGGACAACCCACCACTCTATCGCCGAATTTGAAGGTAAATGGTATTTGTTCTATCACGACTCTTCCTTATCAGGTGGCGTAACCCATTTGCGTTCTGTCAAAATGGCAGAGATACAATATCGAGAAGACGGTTCGATTATTACCTTAAAACCTTATCGCGAATAAGCACAGTAATTAACCTACCTCCCTCATAACTAAGGCCTCAGATGAGGCCTTTGATGTTTTTAAAACAAGATAATTAATGGACCTTATCGATTGTCCAATCGTCAGTTCTAAAAGGAACAGCTGGCAAATTGTCCGAATTAACTAGATTCACATTTGGGTAATTAGCCCAAGCATAACGCACCGCTTTAGGCTTAGGTACCTGAGAACTAGACACAATCACTTGATTGCCTTTAATGGATGCTTCAGCCACATAAAACTTCCGGTCTTTTCCGGCGATAATAAATCCACTTGGCGCGTTAGAGTCTATTGTGTTTAGGCCTTTCGCTGTGTCGAAGTTAATAGTCACTTTGTCAGCATTTATTTTATGACTTAGGTAATTTGGGCCACTGACCACTATATCTCTGCCATAAACTTTATTGGCAGCTTGTAACCATAAACGATGACCAACATCTTGTTTATTTCTGGGGTGAATATCGTTTACTTCACCCACATCGATAGCCACTGCCATTCCGGTATTCTCTAACGCTAAAGTTTGTCTTTGGGCGTCCCGTAAATAAGCCCAGCCACTTTTTGGTTGTAAGTCACTTGGTTGTAGAAAAGCAGCCAGTTGTACAAACAAAAATGGCATGGTGGGGTTGTTTGCCCTAGCACGCCAGTTAGTGATCATACTCGTGAATAACGCTTGGTATAAAGCGTGTTCATGGGCATTACTTTCACCTTGATACCAGATCACACCTTTACTACCGAATGGCAATAATGGGTGTAACATGGCGTTGTATAAAAAACTGGCTGTATGGTAATAATTATTCACCTTAGGCATAGTTTGCTCAATGGTATTGTTATACAACCACTGGCCTTCTAGGTTGATTTTTTCATCTGGGGTTGTAACCCAAAGTTCACCACTTCGACCAAACTTAACTTTATTATTCCAACTGTTAACCAAACGCACCGCAACTAGATTTTCACCTTGTTTGAATACAGTCTTATCTAAAGTGAAACGAGTATTTGAATCTTGCCCCGTTTTTTTCCCCACCAGTTTGTCATTAACAAAAATAAAACCTTCCTGTTC
This sequence comes from Paraglaciecola sp., assembly GCF_051252315.1. Classification (GTDB taxonomy): domain Bacteria; phylum Pseudomonadota; class Gammaproteobacteria; order Enterobacterales; family Alteromonadaceae; genus Paraglaciecola. Next base: position 47,866 of record NZ_JBPOFP010000015.1, read on the forward strand.
GATATATCCCAAGTTAATAGTGACATCATCACTTGGCTGCTTGGTCAAATGGAAGTTTTTACGTAACCAGACAAAATCTGTAATAGGCTTAGTGGTAGGAATAGAAACTTTTTTCCAATTGGATACGTCAGTAGACGCCTTATAAGCTCCGGTATTTAATACAGCTTGCTGATCACCAATAAGGCTATACTTAAGTTTTTGTCGTTTTGCATTTTCAGCAAACACAGTAGGCCAGTTTTTAGTTTTTGCTATGTCGGCAACCCTTTGCTTGTATCCTGGCACCAATTTGGCTGCGTCGGCATCCATCCATGCCTCTGCTGGTGTGCCTCCCCAATTTGATTCAAGAATACCTACAGCGACATCTTCTTCTAGGTGTAACCGCTTGGCAAAAAACCATGCAACGGCAGAAAACTCTGCGGCGTTTTCAGCATTAGCTAATTTCCACTCACTAGCAGGTAAAGCTTTTTCTTTTTTGTGAGACACGGTATTAGGTACATCAAAAAAACGAATAGCAGGATAATTAGCATCTAATAACTCTTGCTCAAAGTTATTCACTTGCCAGCCCAATTTCCATTCCATATTTGACTGCCCACCCGCAATCCAAACATCGCCAAAATAGACATCGTTTAACTGAACTGAATCATCAGCAAGAATAGACACCTTGAAAGGCCCACCTTTGGCAGTGGCAGGAAAGTGCACCTCCCAGTTCCCAGCCGAATCAGCTTGAGTGGATACCTTCTGACCTTGGATTGAAACGGTCACGGTTTGTTTAGGATCTGTCGTGCCCCAAAATAGAACAGGCTTATCTCTTTGTAACACCATGTGGTCACTAAACAAAGAAGGCAAAACAAGGTCGGCCTTGGCAATGGGAGCCAAAGCCAAACAAACGACTAGAACCAATAAATTATAGAGTTTTTTCCGTTTATTCATTCTCTGTGCATCATCCCTGCATTTCTTCTAATTCTTTACCTTTAGTTTCGTAAACAAACTTGGCAACAAAGAACACTGAAATAATCGCACAGACAGAATACAAGCCATAAGCTCCTGCAAGACCCACACCTGCAAGTAATATTGGGAAGGTCATAGTGATAATAAAGTTAGTCACCCATTGCGCCACACCGGCAACAGCTAAGCCTGAACCACGGATTTGATTAGGGAACATTTCACCTAACATTACCCACATTATTGGGCCCCATGATAAGTTGAAGAAAAATACGTAAGCATTGGCTGCAATCAAAGCTAAGGTGCCGAACTCGCCCATATCTAAATCACCAGACGCATCAACACCGGCGTTTAAAAAAGCAAATACCATAGTGCTTAAGGTAACGGCCATACCAATGGAGCCAATCATCAAAAATGGCTTACGGCCTACCTTGTCAATTAAATACATAGTGATCACACAAGCTGCGATGCTTACCGCACCACTTATCACATTAATCAAAAGTGCATCGGCTTCTGAGAAACCAACGGCTTGCCACAATACTGCACCATAATAAAAGACGACATTGATACCCACCAGTTGTTGCAAAGTTGCTAGCCCAATACCAATCCACATTATTGTGCGTATTTTTCCTGTCGCTTTGTCGACTAAATCAGATAATTTAGGCTCATGACGATCTCCAGCTAAGGAAGATTGAATTTCTGTTAACTTCTGTTGACCAGATGCGCCATACAAGCGCTTTAAAACTTGCTCTGCCTGTTGGTCTTTTTTGTTTAGCACTAGATATCGAGGGCTTTCAGGGATCAACATTAATAACGCGAAAAATAATATAGCTGGAATTAATTCTATCCAGAACATCCAACGCCAGGCTTCGTAATCCATCCAAAATTTGGCAGTAGAAGCACCAGCAATATCAGCTAAAAAGTAATTACTAACAAAAGCACAGAACAAACCTGTAATGATGGCTACTTGTTGAATAGAAGATAAACGACCACGTAGTCGAGCCGGAGCAATTTCACTAATATAGGCTGGTGTCATTACAGACGCAGCACCTACTGCTAAACCACCTAAAATACGATAAACAATAAATTCAATTGAAGAACCAGCTATACCAGAGCCCCAAGCACTGACAATAAATAAAACAGAGGCCACAATCAGTAAAGATTTTCGCCCATATTTGTCCGCTAAACGCCCAGCAGTGAAAGCACCTACAGCGCAACCTAGCAACATACTTGCTACGTTAAAACCGGTTCCCATGCTATCGGAATTAAACGCTGCACTTAAACCATCAACTGTTCCGTTGATTACGCCGCTGTCAAAGCCAAATAAAAAACCACCTATGGTAGCAACACAGCTCACCAAAACGATAAATAACATATTGTCAGTATTTTGAGTCAAAACAGGCACCTAAATTAAAATTATTGTTGTAGAACAATGTTGAAGCAAACACCATGACTTGTAAACGTATCAACGCATTTAGGTAAACAGAAAGTTAAATTAGTGAATGACTGAAAAATCAAAAGGACAAAATTAGCCCTTGAGCTTTTAGCAGTTTCACCTATAGAATAATCAACAAGTTAGTCTTCGAGTCCAAGTTTTTGTTTCTAAATAGAACAATAAAAAACAAATCAGTTTTACTGTGCTTAGTCTTTGCTCTGTTTTTTAACAGTGTAGGCACCTTGTTTGCTGCTTCGTCTTTATTATCTCAAGCAAAAACTTTTAGTAACCAAGATGTAGAACTGATTTGTACTGGCTCCACCTTTAAATGGATGTCAGTATCCATTTTTGAACAAACAGGCGAAATCCAGTTTGTTGAGCCACCGGAAAACGCACCAGAAGGTTTTGAACATATAAAATGTTCTTATTCTTACCTTAACGACAACTCTTCAAACCAAGCTTTATTCACGCCGCAAACCACGCTAGAGTTTGCGACATTAACCAACCCGGTCATTGATTATATCAATGCTCAATACACAGCCAAAAAACATCAACTTGCCACCTCACGTGCACCTCCTACAAAAATGCAATTCGCGGCTTAGTCGCTAAAACCAAAACACATTTTGCATTTCAATTAATTTTTGTAGAGAAAAATACATGTTTAAGCACACCTGTTTGACACTTGGTCTTATTGCGACCGGTTTAGTCAGTTTTTCATCTTTAGCAGACACATCTCATTCATCGACTCGAGCAATAACCCACGCACCTATTGGAGTAATGGGAGATCATACCCATTCTAAGGGCGAATATATGATGTCTTATCGAATGATGAATATGGAAATGTCTGGTAACTTGCAAGGAAGTAAGAGCATTTCAAATGCTCAAATCGCAACTTCTGTAGCAAACCCATTCGCCAATCCTCCTATGTCTCCACCTACTGTTAGAGTGGTTCCCCAAGACATGAGTACCCAAATGCACATGTTGGGTTTTATGTATGCGCCAACGAATAACATGACTTTAATGGCTATGATTAATTACGTAGACAAAGACATGAGCCTAACCACATATCAAGGGGGCATGGGAACCAACACGCTAGGTAACTTTGACACGGCTAGTTCTGGCTTAGCAGACAGTAAACTCGCAATGCTTTATCGCTTGTTTGACTCAGGTAAACATAAGTTACACGCCAATATTGGTTGGATTATTCCAACTGGCTCTGAAGAGGAAACTGCCGAAGTATTAACCCCAATGAATATGCGTATGACAATGCGTTTACCCTATGGCATGCAATTAAGTAGTGGCAGTCATCAAGGTGAACTAGGACTCACCTATAATGGTTTTTATGACCAATACAGTTGGGGAGCTCAAGGCTTGTATACCAGCCCACTAAATGACAATGACCAAGAGTATAAAGTAGGTGACAAGTTACAAATGACAGCCTGGGCGGCTTATGCAGTATCAGATGTGTTAAGCACGTCAGCTCGCCTAAAATACAGCCACTCAGGTAAAATCAGAGGAATGGATAGCATAATTATGGCGCCTGTTACCACAGCGAATCCAGCGAATTATGGCGGCGAAATGTTAGATCTAGCATTAGGCTTTAACACTGTAGTTGCAGGTAAGCATAGGTTAGCGTTTGAGTATCAAATTCCATTAAGCCAAGACGTTAATGGTGTACAAATGGAAATGGACAATATGTGGACTGTGGGTTATCAACTAGCGTTTTAACCTAAAGCTCCGCTTTTCAAAATTACATTAAATAGATTGCCACCATTCGACAGTGTTTGGTGGTGTATCTATGATTCGATTATACATGGCCCCAAAAAACCACGTAAAAATCAACAGCCGCTAACACCAAACAAATATAATTCATATCACTTGATTATTGGTTAAGCACCCCAATCCTTGTATTCTTAATCAACAAACATTTCACATAAATTTTACCTAGAGAAATTTCATGCAACCAAGTTTAAAGCCCGCTAACCCTAACTTTTCTTCTGGCCCTTGTGCTAAACGCCCAGGATACGACGTAAGCAAACTCGACCTGTCTGTTTTAGGTCGGTCTCACCGCGCAACAGTCGGTAAAAAAGCCCTAAAAAGTGCCTGTCTAGACACAGCAAGAGTATTGGGTTTACCAGAAGGTTATCGTGTTGCAGTCGTACCAGCTTCAGATACAGGTGCGATGGAAATGGCCATGTGGTCAATGTTGGGCGAACGCCCAGTTGATGTTTTGTATTGGGAGTCTTTTGGACAAGGTTGGGCAACCGACATCACCAAACAATTAAAATTAGAAAACACTCGCGTATTAAGTGCTGACTATGGACAAATTCCAGACTTGTCCGAGGTAAATTGTGACAACGACGTGGTATTCACTTGGAATGGCACAACTTCAGGCGCAAAAGTACCAAATGCAGATTGGATCAGTGACGATCGCCAAGGTTTAACTTTTTGTGATGCTACTTCAGCTGTATTTGCCCAAGACATTAATTGGGAAAAACTAGACGTTATTACCTACAGTTGGCAAAAAGTGCTGGGCGGTGAAGGTGGTCACGGTATGTTAATTTTAAGCCCACGGGCAGTTGAAAGACTTGAAAGTTACACTCCTCCTCGCCCACTTCCTAAAATTTTCCGCATGACAAAAGGCGGTAAATTAATTGAAGGATTATTCACCGGTGCCACTATCAATACACCATCTATGTTATGTGTGGTTGATTATTTAGATGCCCTTAGTTGGGTTGAGTCTGTTGGTGGTGTTGAAGGAACTGTTGCTCGATGTGATGCTAACCTAGCGACTGTGTCAGAATTTGTAGCAAAACATGATTGGATTGACTTCTTAGCCCAAGACGAAAACATCCGTTCTAATTCCAGTGTATGTTTAAGCCTAGATTTAAGCCCTGAACAAGTAAAAGAAGTGGTTAAATTATTAGACTCTGAAGGCGTGGCCTATGACATAGGTGCATACCGCGATGCGCCCGCAGGATTGCGTATTTGGTGTGGTGCTACTATCGAAAACAGTAACTTACAAACTTTATTGCCATGGTTAGAATGGGCTTACTCTGAAGTCAAATCTGCTAGTTAAATCAGCCTAGTAAGCTCCCCAAAATAAGAATAAGAACAAATAAGGATTAACATGAATAAAATTAAAACCTTTAACCAAATATCTATTAAAGGCTTAGAACGTTTTAGCCGTGAGAAATACGAAGTAGGCTCAGACATTGGTCACCCTGATGCCATTTTACTACGCAGTCATAAATTACATAATGAAGTGCTACCGGACTCTGTATTAGCCATTGCCCGCGCCGGTGCTGGCGTAAACAATGTACCGGTAGAAGATTACAGCAAAAAAGGCATAGTGGTATTTAACACGCCCGGCGCCAATGCAAATGCCGTAAAAGAATTAGTGTTAGCAGGTATGCTGTTAAGTTCACGTGGTATCAAAAATGGGATTGATCATGTAAAAACTTTGCATGATATAAGTGATGCAGGTGAGCTTCATAAAACTCTTGAAGCCCAAAAGAAACAATTTGCTGGTCAAGAGTTAAAAGGCAAAACCTTAGGTATTATTGGTTTGGGCGCTATTGGTTCTCTAGTGGCTGATATGGCCCTTGCTTTAGGCATGAATGTCGTAGGTTACGATCCAGCACTATCAATTGAAGCTGCGTGGCGCTTATCAAGTGACGTACAACGTGCAGAAAACATGCATGCTTTATTAGCCCGTTGTGATTACGTCAGCCTTCATGTACCGGCGATTAAACCCACCTTAAACATGATCAATGAAGATGCCCTTGCCCAAGCTAAACCAGGTTTAGTGTTAGTTAACTTTGCTCGTGAATCCATTGTAGACCCACAAGCCATTGCTAAAGCATTAGACAAAGGGCAACTACGTACTTACGTGTGTGATTTCCCTGAACCGGTATTTTACGGTCGCGACGATGTCATCGCCATGCCGCACATAGGTGCGTCTACTGCTGAAGCAGAAGAAAACTGTGCGATTATGGCCGCAGACCAAATCATGGACTTCCTTGAGAATGGCAACATTAAAAATTCGGTGAATTTTCCAGCTGCTGCCATGCCAAGAGTAGAAGGGCAACGTATTGTTTTCACTAACGAAAACGTACCAAAAGTATTAGGCAGTGTGTTATCTGTGCTCGCCGATCATAACGTGAATGTTGTAGATATGATGAACAAAAGTCGCGGAGATTTAGCCTATAACATCCTAGATGTTGAAAAGATGACTAATGGTGACGTAATAGAAGCGATTAGAAATATCGAACATGTCACAACGGTTAGATTGATTGGCTAATTACCAAAAAGAATCACTAAAAATTAAAAAGCCCAAATAATGAAAATTATTTGGGCTTTTTTAATCATCCAACCAGTCCAATTTAAAATTGAAGTAATCTAGGAGCCAAGGCAAAGTAGTAAGATATTGCTAATAAGCTTTGAATACGAAGTAACCTTGATGTTAGAAAAATCAACGTTAAATATTGTACAAAAACATTTGATGTAATAAGGATATTTAAGATGCGAGATATTGACTCAATAATACTTTCAATTGCTATCACTATCATTTTGTCGTCAATTGCTACTTGCTTCTTTTTACTTTTTTCACCGGCAAAATATATTGGGGAAAATAAAACTTCGATAAAATACTTTCAATGTTTATTTATTTTTTTAACTATAGATTATGTAATTGTTATTTTTTCTAGTTTATTTCCTTGGACTTTAAAAGCACTCATATCGTCGATTAATTTTTTCTTTATCTCTAATTTGCTCTATTACGCTTTTAAGACTAGATTCGAACGTAAAATTACATTTTATAAGACCCCATCATTCTGGTTAGCAGGCATAATATTTTCCCTGCTCAACTCCCATTACCATCTCATATTTCCCGATTTGGCAACGTATTTTCACAAACCCATTTATATTTCAAATATGCTCAACGTTGCTGCTGTTATTGTTAGTTTAATAGCTGCATTTAAGTTACTTATTAAAAACAGAACAACTAGTAAAGTTTCCACCTCTACTATCACTGGTATTGGAACTATTTTATTCCTTGCAACTTACCTGCTCTTTACTCCGTATATTTTTAGCTCATACAAGCTTTACGTTTCTTATGCAGCAATCGGTACCATGTTAATTATTGTCATTTTTATTGGAACCATATTAACCATGTTCATGAATGACCTTGTAGTCTTACATAGAACACAATCCGTCACTGATGCTATGACTGGCGTCTTTAATCGACGATATTTCAGCGAACAAAGTCAGATATTATTAAGTGCGGCCAAACGTAAAAATGAAGCGCTGACCATCTTAATTTGTGACATCGATAAATTTAAAAATGTAAATGACACCTATGGCCATGACGTAGGTGACTTAGCGATTATTGAATTTAGTAAAACCCTAAAAGCAACGCTTAGAGCTGAAGATTTATTTGCCCGATTTGGAGGGGAAGAATTTGTTGCTTTATTACCAGGCATAGAGTTAGAAAAAGCATTACTCGCGGCTGAGAGGTTAAGAAAAAATACCGAGTTAATATCAATTCCAACATCCCAAGGAGACATTACATTCACTGCTAGTTTCGGCGTATCCGACTGTACTACTAGTGGAATTAGCGAAGGGTTAAAAAATGCTGACAATGCTTTATATCAAGCCAAAACTAATGGGCGAAATCAGGTCGCTGTGGCTCAATAAAACTTTGATATACTAACAAATTATGTATTTTTTCTTGAGGTTATAACTCCATATCCGTAAGCTTTTTGGCCAAGATTAATCAGTAAAGAGCCTCGGCATGCAAGCTGTATTTTTAGATCAACAAACCTTTCACTCGTACTTACCATTAAAAGACATAGAACAAGAAGTCGATTCACTCACCTGTTTTGCCACGACCTCTTCGACCGAAGTCCTAGCTCGTTGCCAAAATGCTCAAGTCATCATCACCAATAAGGTGGTATTGACAGCAGAGATATTAAAACAATTACCCAAGCTAAAACTCATTTGTATTGCAGCTACAGGGACTAACAATGTTGATTTAAATGCCGCAAAAAATTTGGGTATAGCAGTGTGTAATGTGAGTGGATATTCGACCCCTTCGGTTAGCCAGTATGTGTTTGCTCAGATGTTAGAGTATTTTAGCCAAACCAGTCATCACAACCACAATACGAACCAAGAAGCTTGGCAAAATTCAGATACCTTTTGTTATCACGGTAATGGTTTTGACGAACTAAATGGTAAAACCCTAGGTATAGTGGGTTATGGAAATTTAGGTCAAGCAGTAGCCCAAATTGCTCAAGCATTTGGTATGCAAGTGATTATTGCTGAACGACCTAATGCCACAAAAATAAGAGACGGCAGACAATCTTTTGAACAAGTATTAGCTAATTCTGACGTACTGAGTTTACATTGCCCACAAACCCCCGACACAGAAAACTTAATTAACAGCCAAACCTTAAGCAAGATGAAACCATCTGCCATGTTAATCAACACAGCCCGTGGTCCTGTGGTAAACAGTAAGGATTTACTCAGTGCTTTACAAAACAAAGTCATAGCTTATGCGGCATTAGATGTTTTAGAACAAGAACCACCACCAGCGGACCATGTGTTATTAAAAGCTATCTCCGAAAAACAGCATAAAAATCCAGTTAACAACTTAAAAATCACAGCCCACATTGCTTGGGGTAGTAACCAAGCACAGGCAAGGTTACTGGCTCTTATCGCTAAAAACATTGCTTCTTTTAAAGATGGCAAGGTATTAAATAGAATCGAAAGCCAAGAATAGAAAGCTAGAACTAGAAAATTAAATCCGGGATTTTAAGAATTTGTCCATATAAGGTTTTATTAAAGTATCTAGCGCCACGACTTGCTCTTTTGACGCTTTATTTGGGTTAATTGGGTCTAACTCACCACCCACAACCGCCAATTCAATTAACACTTGTCTGGCAATGTCTTGACGATCCAAACCTCTGGACAAAATGGAGAGCTGCTTGGTTTTATCTGTGTAGAAAACAGCTTGTTCAACTTTGGTTTTGCTAAAAATTTTGGCGCTCAACACAACGCCTGTAATAGGTTTCGTCCATTCTTTGGGTACCAATTTAAACAACAGTGTGAGTTCTTTTTTGGTTAAGGCGTGAAACACTTCGTTGCTAAATTTACCAATTACAAATTTCATTATTAATGCTCTTATACCTATTATTACACTGTAAATATCAGCGCTTCTTGAATTTAGTTATGCGTTATTATACACCCACATAAAAATTCACCCGTAAAAAACGAATTTTTTTATCCACAAATACAAATTTAGGATATATTGACCTTCTAAGCTTTAGAAATGGTACTGGAAAATACATGCATGGAACAATAGGCGAGTCTAATTCAACTAAGTTAATCAATAACTTAGTAAAGCTAATTTATAGCCAAACACCAGTAAAAGACTCCTTATTTGAACAAGCAGCCGTTTATTTTTCGACAGCGGAACAAAACAAACGCAAAGTAAAAAGTTTAGCATCTGAGGTTCAAGCCGCAGAGCAGCAGTACATCGAAGCGCCAGACAGTGCCAAGTCAAAATTACAAGGCCCTCTTAAAGTTATCCAACGAAAATACAAAGCTGAACTCGCTAACCAACAAAGTTTAAGACTTGCTAGACGAGATAAGGTTATCCAAGTTTGTACTGATTTAATTCAAACCTGTGAAGGTGAAGATTGGCAAGAAGCTCAGACAAATAGCGCAAAGGTGTTAGGCACCTTATTTTTACAATCTCCTCGGACTGGTAAAAAATTACCAGAATTACATCAAAGATTGAAACCAGCTTATAAAGCTGTATTAGCACTTCGTTTATTGGATAAGTTAATTATTGATGCAAAAATCACATACCCGCACATAGTTAAACACTACGACGAAAACAACAGGTACAGTGAAAAATCAGCTGAACTGACTCCTTTTCAAAAAGCCGTGTGTTTACCAATTGTGATCACCGCTATTTTTCAAGATGTAGGGATACAACATCCTGACGCTCAACTGCTTTTAAAAGGTGAAGATGGTAAATCAGACGAGTTTAGGTTACTTGAAAAAGACACCCGAATAAGTTTACTAAAACTCAATCATAAACACACGCTAGACTACCTAGAATATGGGCTAGGAGCAGAACAATATGTTGGGAACTCTAAAGCAGAACGAGTAGAGTTTGATAAAAACGAACAAACAAAACTAAAGTTTATTCGGACTTTAGTTGTTGATGCGGTTAAACCTAAATTAGACGTAGGAAACATAATCAAAATACCGCAAATTTATAGTTCAATTATTTTTTCTACAAAGGAAAATGCTGATTACAGTGATATGTCAAAAGCCGCTAAAGTCATCACCAAAGCCGCTGAACATGGCTCGGTTAATAGCATAATGGCCAATCATTTTGTTCAAATTGTTGGCCACTTCCCGCAAGGTTTTGGGGTCACTTATATTCCAAAGGATGAAAATAAAAATTGGTTAGACAGGTATGAATATGCCATTGCTATTCATCTTAATCCTGAAGACCCACATATTCCGATTTGCCGCGGAGCGACTAGGAATTTGACCTTTCAATCTACAGGACAAGTTTTTACTGTTTCAAAAGAAAGTAATTTACACTTTAATCTAGCGAGAAAAAAACTATCTACTGTGGCCCCAGAGCGATTGAAAGAAATATTGGAAAAGCTCTGTTC